>NZ_BCQU01000008.1:0-104331 GCF_001552235.1 Actinomadura rubrobrunea NBRC 15275
ACGGCCTCCGCTACGACACGGTCGAACTGTTGTAAGAACTCGTCCCATTTGACGAGTCGGCGCCGGCAGATGGAAGCGCAGGCGATGGCAGTGAAGGCCAGGAAGTGATCAGCCTTGCGTTCGTAGCGGCGGGCGGCATCCGCTCGGCCACGCGACGGTGCGTGTGATGGCCCACCGGCGGCGCCCCCAGCCGTGCCAAGGACTCGATGCCTTGACGGGCCAGGCGTCGGGTAGTGCCACGAACGCGCAGCTACCAGCGCAGGTGGTCGTAGTCGGAGTCTGCCGCCGTAGAGCTTGACCGGGCCTCTCTCTGCGGTCGACAGGATCCTCACCGCGACCAGTCCGGCTCGCCGCACGAGCCGGCTCGTCCAGGATCAGCCGGTGCAGCTTTGGCCACACCCGCGCCTTGGTCCACTCGGTGAAATGGCGGTGTGCCGTCGGCCCGGACGGGCCGCGCTCCAGGACGCCGACCTGGTCATCGTGCTGGCCGACCGCCCGGCTTACGCTTCCGAAAACTTCGCCCGGCGCTCCCGGCTGGTGTTCGACCCCGGTCTGCGCGGTGAGACGGTCGAACTTTTGTCAGCCTGCACGCCCTCTGGGGTTTGCGGGCACCTCAAGAAGCCGTGGAGGCCGCGGATTCGAGGCGCTTAAGGGCGGAGAGGGTGGGCGGGATGCCGTCGCGGGCGGTGGGGTATGAAGGCGCCCACCCGAGGTCCCGGCGCGCCTTGGTGTTATTCACCCGATACGAACTCGTCAGCGACGTCACCGCTGGGGCGCCCGCCACCAGCCGGGCGAGGAACGCCGGGACCGGACGCACCGCGACGCCGCCGACGGCGTCGGCCAGCAGGTCGACGAACTCTCTCAGCCGCAGCGGCTCGTCGTCCACGATGTTGTAAGTCGCTCCTGCAGGGGCCCGCGTCAACGCGAGCACGTACGCTTCGGCCAGGTCGTCGACATGCACGCAACTCCAGTAGTTGCGCCCTCTGCCGATGCAGCGGAGCCTGTCCCTGCGGGCGTCGTCATAAAAGAGGGTCGTGAAGTTGCCGCCCGGCCCATAGACGAACCCGGGCGAGAGGACCACCACGTCGAGCCCTGCCTCGTGCCTGTCCCGAAGCCGGGCGATCTCGTTCGCGTCGCCCTCCCCCAGGGGGGACGGGGTCAGGGGCGTCGACTCGTCGATCCAGTCGTCGCCGTGGTCCCCGTAGACGAAGCATCCCCCGGTGTACAGCAGGCGCTTGCCGGCGCTCATGCAACGGCGGGCGAGAGCATCGGTCATCACATGGTTCGCCTGGTGCAACAGCCGGATCTTGCCGGGGCCCAGGCGTCCGGTCACGCGGAGCTGGGCGGCGTGGACGACGGCGTCGACCTCGTCGACCAGCGGCAGGTACGTGGCCGGGTCCCGCATGTCGCCGGCGGCCACCCGGGCGCCCTGCCCGGCCAAGGCGCGCGCCTTGGCCGGGGACCGGACCCACGCGACGACGCGGTGTCCGGCCGCGAGGAGCGCCCGGGCGACCGCGCCGCCGACGAAACCGGTGGCGCCGGTCACCAGGACGGTGGACATGTTCCTCTCCCTTCGCTGGTCACCGGCGCGCCCCGGTCAGCGTGCCGGAACGGCCTCCTCGGAACTGCGGGACGGCTGGGAGGCCTCCGCCGCTTCGCGGATGCCGAAGCGCGCGTGCACGCGGCGCAGGACGCCCGGCGCCCACCAGTTGGCCCTGCCGGTGAGCTTCATGAACGCCGGCAGCAGGGCGCCCCGGACGAGCGTGGCGTCCACGAGCACCGCGAGCGGCAGGCCGAGGCCGAGCGCCTTGGTGTAGCTCAGGCCCGACGTGATCCAGGCCAGGAACACCAGGGAGATGCACACCGCCGCGTACGTGACCACCCGGCCGGTGCGCTCCAGCCCCGTCGCGACCGCGGACGTGTTGTCGCCGAGGCGGTCGTACTCCTCCCGGAACCGGGACAGCATGAACACCTGGTAGTCCATGGAAAGCCCGAACGCCAGCGCGAACAGCATGATCGGGACGGTCCAGGTGATCGCGCCGGTGACGATGAAGTCGCCGAACAGGCCCTGCAGGTTGCCCTCCTGGAACACGAACACCAGGGCCCCGAAGGTGGCGCTGAGGCTCAGTATGGTCAGCACCATGGCGATCACCGGCAGCAGCACGCTCCCGGTCAGCAGGAAGAGCAGCACGTACATGCTGACCACCAGGATGATCAGCGCGTACGGGATGCGCTCGGCGAGCTTGTCGAAGGTGTCGACCTGGACGGCGGGAGCGCCGCCCACGAGCACGTTCGGGAAGGGCGACGACGTGGCGCGCACGCTGCGGACGAGGTCGGCGCCCTTGTCGGAGTAGCCGTCGACCGCGGGCACCACGTTCAGGTACGTGGCGTTCTCCGCCCGGAAGCGGATGGAGGCCGGCTGCGGCGGAGCGGCCTGCTGCCCCTTGACGTAGCTGCCGGTCAGCGCGTCCACGCGGGCCACGTCGGGGAGGGCGGACAGCCGGCGGGCGTAGTCGGCGATCTGCGCGCCGCGGGCGACCGGGTCCCCCACGTCGAGCGCCACGACCTGGATGACCTGCTGCTCCTGGGTGTTGAACTCGGTGCGCATGATCTGCGCGGTCTTCGCCGCCTCCGCGGACTTGGGCAGCACCTGCTCGTCCGGCAGCCGCAGGTTGATGTCCTTGGCGGGCAGTCCCAGCAGCACCAGGAAGGCCAGCACCAGAACGGCCACCGGGATCGGCCGGCGCATCACGAACATCGCCAGCCGGTGCCAGAATCCGTTCTCCGCCGCGGCCGCCGGGCGCTCGGTGCGCCGGATGAGCCGCAGCCGGTCGATGCGCGGACCGAGGATGACCAGCAGCGCGGGCACCATGATCAGCGAGGAGAGCGCGCACAGCAGCGCGGTGGACACGGCCGAGGCGGTCGCCGAGGTGAAGATGGTGAACGGCAGCACGAGCACCGCCGACAACGCCGCCGCCACGATGACCGCCGAGAAGAGCACGGTGCGTCCGGCGGTCTGCATCGTCACCCGGATCGCGTCGGGCATGGCCAGGCCGCGGCGCAGCTCCTCCCGGTAGCGGCTGACGATCAGCAGGCTGTAGTCGACCGCCAGGCCGAGGCCGAGGAAGGTGGCGACGTTGATCACGAAGATCGAGGAGTCGACGAAGAACGTCACCGCCCACAGGGCCAGCAGCGTCATCAGCATGGTGGCGAACGCCACGGCCAGCGGCAGGAAGGCGGCCACCAGGCTGCCGAAGATCAGCACGAGCACCACCATCAGCACCGGGAAGACCACGGCGTCGGCCCGGGAGATGTCCTGGCTGGCGGTGTCGGTGTTCTCCTTCCACATCAAGGCCGAGCCGCCGACGTGCACGTCGAGGCCCTCGACCTTGCCGCTGTACTTCGACTTCAGCTCACCGGCGCGGTCGATCATGGTGTCGAAGTCGCCCGCGATGGTGCCCAGGACCAGCGCCCTGTCGCCGGCCTTGCTGCGCATCGCGGGGGGCTTGCCGGCGGTCCAGTACGAGGCGACGCTCTGGACACCCTGCTCGTTCTGGAGCCGGCGGGTCAGCGCGGCGCCGGCGGCCGCCACCGCGGGGTCGTCGACGCCCCGCCGGTCGGTCACCACCAGCACCAGGTTGGGCTCACCCTGCTTGAACGTCTTCTCCAGGACCTGGGTGGCCTCATGCGATTCGCTGTTCTCGTCGGTATAACCTCCCATCGTCAGGCGGTCGGTCAAGGTCGTGGAGACGGCACCGCCGACGAGGGCGATCAGCACCACCACGACCAGGACACTCTTCGGCTTCCGCAGGATGAGCCCTGCCAGCCTGTCGAGCATGTTCTCCTCCCATGCACCTTGGTGGCTCCCCACCTCGGCTCCCCTAAAGAGACGCGCGCGTCGCCTCGGGCGTGACATCCGGGAAAGGGATCAGGTCCATCGGCCGGTGCCGTGCGCCAGCCGGGTTCCGAAAAGCCGTTCGCGCAGTTGGGGACGGCGGACCTTCCAGGTGCCGGTGCGCGGGAAGTCCTCCCAGTCGATGAGCACGGGCTCGTCCAGTTCGGGCAGGTCGGCGGTCGCCGCCCGCCAGCGCTCGGGGTCCAGGCCGCGGTCGCCCTCGACGCTGAGCACCGGCACCGGCGGACGCCCGGGCACGCCGAGCACGACGACCTCCGAGGCCTCCGGAAGGCGTTCCAGCAGGACGCTCTCCAGATCGATGCCGCTGGTGCCGGGGATGACGTCGACCTCGCGGTCGAGGATGCGCAGGCCGCCGGTGAGCGTGCGCACGCCGATGTCGCCGGTGTTCCACCAGCCGTCCCAGATCTTGGCCTGGTGCCGGTCGGTCTCGCCGAGGTAGTCCAGGCAGCGTCCCTTGGTCTTGACCATCACCAGGCCGGACCGGCCGCGCCGCACTCGGCGGCGGGTCTGCGGGTCCACCACCCGCACGCGCGTCACCACCGGGACCGGGCGTCCGACATTCGTGGTCACGGCCGTGGCCTTCCCCTCACCGCGGCGGATCTTCCGGCGGGTGTACACGGCGAGGCTGACCGGTCCCACCTCGCTCTGGCCCCAGCTCTGCCCCCACACGGCCCCGCGCCGCTTGGACGTCTCGAGGAAGGCGCGGACGGTGCGGGGGTGGATGGCGTCGAACGTGCTGATGAAGGCGCGGACGCGTTCGAACAGCTCCGGGTGCGTGCCGGTGAGGTTCTCCCAGCGCTGGAAGATGTTCGGGCAGGCCTCCAGCGTCGTGGGCCGGTGCTCGCGCAGCGTCTCCACCACGGTCTCCGGGTCGGAGTCGGCCAGCACCACCGCCTTCGCGGGCGGCAGCGCCAGCTGGCCGGCGAGCCAGGTGATGCTGCGCACGTGCACGAACGCGACGCACGCGGCGACCACGTCGTCCGGACGGGTGGACAGGAAGGGGATCCGGGCGGTCTCCAGCCTGCTGTTGACCCCCACGATGGTGTAGGGCGAGTGGACGACGAGTTTGGGCACCCCGGTGGTCCCCGAGGTGTGCGTGCAGATCATCGGCTCGTCGTCCCCGCACGGCTGAGCCGGAGGAACCCGCGAGCCGCGCAGATCCTGCAGCGACGGCAGACCGGCAGCGCCCTCCTCGTCCGCGCCGTCCACCGCCACCTTCACCACATCCGGATCCGCCACCTCCACGCCCGCGCGCACCGCCTCGCCCAAGACCGCCGAATCCGCCACCAGCACCCGCGGTTCCAACCGCTGCAGAATCGCCCGCAACGCCTCCGGACGATTCGTCGACGAAATCATCGCCGGCAACGCACCGATCCGCGCCGCCGCGGCCGCCAGCAACACCACGTCGAAATGATTCGACTTGACGATCCCCAACCGATCGCCACGCCGCAGCCCCGCCTCGAACAACGCCCCCGACAAGTCCGCCACCAACCCGGCCAGACCCGCCACATCGAAACGGACCCCGTCCTTCGGCGCCACATCGAACGGCCGATCCAAACAGAACACCGGCCGCTCCGCATCCGCGAAACTCTCGAACAACACCCCGATGTTCCGGGCCCCGCGCCCCTTCCTCAGCTTCCCCATCACGCATTCCCTTCGGTCGGCGGTTCGCGTCCGGGCTCAGGTCCAGCGGCCGGTGCCGTAGGTGTTCTGGGTTCCGAGGAGCCGTTCGCGGAGCTCGGCGCGGCGGACCTTCCAGGTGCCGGTGCGCGGGAAGTCCTCCCAGTCGATGAGCACGGGCTCGTCCAGTTCGGGCAGGTCGGCGGTCGCCGCCCGCCAGCGTTCCGGGTCCAGGCCGCGGTCGCCCTCGACGCTGAGCACCGGCACCGGCCGACGCCCGGGCACGCCGAGCACGATGACCTCGGAGGCCTCTTCCAGCCGTTCGAGGAGGATGCTCTCCAGCTGGATGCCGCTGGTGCCGGGGATGACGTCGACCTCGCGGTCGAGGATGCGGACCGAGCCGTCCCGGCTCCGCACGCCGATGTCGCCGGTGTTCCACCAGCCGTCCCAGATCTTGGCCTGGTGCCGGTCGGTCTCGCCGAGGTAGTCCAGGCAGCGTCCCTTGGTCTTGACCATCACCAGGCCGGACCGGCCGCGCCGCACCGGGCGGCGGGTCTGCGGGTCCACCACCCGCACGCGCGTCACCAGCGGGATCGGCCGCCCCACGTTGTTGGTGATGGGAGAGCGCCCGCCCTTGCTGCGGCGCAGTTTGCCGCGCGTGTAGACGCCCATGCACACCGGTCCGACCTCTGTCTGCCCCCAGACCTGTCCCCATACCGGCATCCGGCGCCGGGACGCCTCGAGGAAAGCGCGGACGGTGCGGGGGTGGATGGCGTCGAAGGTGTTGATGAAGGCGCGGACGCGTTCGAACAGCTCCGGGTGCGTGCCGGTGAGGTTCTCCCAGCGCTGGAAGATGTTCGGGCAGGCCTCCAGCGTCGTGGGCCGGTGCTCGCGCAGCGTCTCCACGACGGTGGCCGGGGCGGAGTCGGCGATGACGACCACTTTGGCCGGCGGCCTGACGAGCTGGGCGTAGCTCCAGGTGATGCTGCGCCCGTGCACGAACGCGATGCACGTCGCGACGATGTCGTCGGGCCGGATGGACAGGCCCGGCAGCGGCATCGTCTCGAGCTTGGTGAGCACCCCCAGGAGCGTGTTGGGCGAGTGGACGACGAGTTTGGGCACCCCGGTGGTCCCCGAGGTGTGCGTGCAGATCATCGGCTCGTCGTCCCCGCACGGCTGAGCCGGAGGAACCCGCGAGCCGCGCAGATCCTGCAGCGACGGCAGACCGGCAGCGCCCTCCTCGTCCGCGCCGTCCACCGCCACCTTCACCACATCCGGATCCGCCACCTCCACGCCCGCGCGCACCGCCTCGCCCAAGACCGCCGAATCCGCCACCAGCACCCGCGGTTCCAACCGCTGCAGAATCGCCCGCAACGCCTCCGGACGATTCGTCGACGAAATCATCGCCGGCAACGCACCGATCCGCGCCGCCGCGGCCGCCAGCAACACCACGTCGAAATGATTCGACTTGACGATCCCCAACCGATCGCCACGCCGCAGCCCCGCCTCGAACAACGCCCCCGACAAGTCCGCCACCAACCCGGCCAGACCCGCCACATCGAAACGGACCCCGTCCTTCGGCGCCACATCGAACGGCCGATCCAAACAGAACACCGGCCGCTCCGCATCCGCGAAACTCTCGAACAACACCCCGATGTTCCGCGCCCTGCGCCCCTTCCTCAGCTTCCCCATCACGCATTCCCTTCGATCGGCGGTTCCCGTTCGGTGTCCGGAGAGCGGTTCGCGGCGTTCGGTGTCCGGCTAGGAACCGAGGACGAGATTGGCCGCGAGGATGGCGACGACCCCCCACCGGTGGACGCGGATGCCGAGCCGCCGCGCGGTGAGCGGGTCGCGCCTGACCAGTCCGGTGTGCACTTGGCGCGCCCGCAGGCCCAGCACCGGTGTCATGAAGAGCAGGAACCACGGCGACAGCTCGCCCAGCGCGACGATCGCGACCATGGCGGCCGGCTCCGCGGCGGTGAGCGCGGCGACGAAGCCGCGGTAGGCGCCGGGCGCGATGCTGGTCGCCACGTTGCGGCGGCCGGCGGCGCGGTCCCCGACCAGGTCGTTGATGTTGGAGTACACCGAGACCAGCAGGCTCCACAGTCCGAACAGGAACGCCTCGAGCAGCACCAGCGGCGTCGCCCGGCCCTCCGCCAGCGCGTACGGGATCAGCACGGTCAGCCCGGTGCTCAGGAACAGCACCGTCTCCTGGCCGCCCCGGTAGCTGAGCTTCAGCCCGTAGGAGTACTGCACGCTGGTCAGCAGCACCAGCGCGACGAGGGCGACGGTCCAGGCGGGCCGGTGCGGGGCGGCCGCGACCGCGAGCGACAGCAGCACCACGGCCCACAGCACGGCCGCGTAGCCGAACCGGACGGCCTCCCGCACGGTGAGCTGGCCGTCCAGCAGCGGCTTGCGGGACCGGCTGCGCAGACCGGACTGCGCCGGGTCGTAGTTGCGCTGGTCGCTGCCGTCGCGGTACCCGGTGACGTCGTCGAACGTCACGGTCGCCGCGACGACCCCGACCCAGCCGAGCGACAGCAGCACCAGCATCGCCAGCACGCGAGGCTCGTCCCGCAGCGCCGGCGTCAGCAGCGTCCACGCCACGAGCGCGGACAGGTAGTAGTCGTAGAACGACAGCTTGCCGAGCCTGGCGTAGGCCCGCGCCTTCGCGCCCCGGGTGACGGGCCGGGACGCGGCCTCGAGAGTCATGATCGCTCCCTCGGGTCTGATCGCGAGAGACGGGACGAAGGGGCCGCCGGGCCGCCGGTCACCGGGGGCGCCGGCCGATGACCGAGATCATCACCTGGCTGAGCCAGTAGTTGTCCGGGTCGGCCATCTCGGCGAGCGCCCGGTCGATGCGCGCGTCGTCGAGCAGCCCGGCGCCGACGATCTTCGGCCGCATGTACTCCAGCCAGAGCATGTAGTGGCGGGCCTGGTCCGACCCGCCCCGCACCATGACCACCCGGCCCTCGGCCGACACGTCGACGAGCTCGCTGGCGAGCATCATCTGCAGGTCGAAGTGGCCGCCGCGGGGCTCGTGGCCGGCCTGCCGCATCAGCCCGTAGCCGGCCGCCTTCACGTCGGCCAGGAAGTCCTCCGACCGCGCGCTGCGGAACAGCGGCAGCGAGTCGGTGTCCTCCAGGTAGAGCACCCCGCCGGGGCGGAGCGCAGCGATGAGGCGGGCCACGGCGGCCTCGCGGTCCGGCAGGTGCTGGATGAGCATCCGGGCGTGGATGAGGTCGAACGCGCCCTGGGGCAGGTCGTCGGTGCGCAGGTCGTGGGTCCAGACCTCGACGCCGTGCTCGGTCAGCCACTGCAGCCGCGCCGTCTCCAGGTCGGCGGCGACCACCCGGCCGGCCGGGGCGTCGGCGCCGTCGCCGGACGACGGGCGGACCCGGTCGGCCAGCCAGCGGGCCGCCGAGCCGTACCCGGCGCCCATCTCCAGGCAGCTCCACCCGGGCCCGACGCCGATCCGCTCGAACCGCTCGAACGTCCCGGGGTCCCAGATGGCCTCGTTGGTGCGCAGCCGCTCGGTCTCCTGCTCCCACACCGGGTCGAAGACGTAGCCGCCCGGGTCGCCGCTCTCCTCGACGGCGACCGGACTGGAGGTGTCCTGCGAGGTCATGCCCACTCCCGAAGTTCACTGGGTCGGTGTCGGCGGTCAGGCGAAGAATTCGCACACCGAGTCGGCGACGTACTCGACGTCGCTGTCCTTCATGTGCGGCCAGATGGGGATGGCCAGGTTGCGGCGGCTCACCTGCTCGGCGCCCGGCCACCGCGCGCCCTCGGGCGCGAACTCGGCGAACGCCGGCTGCAGCGGCAGCGGCACCGGGTAGTACACGTGCGTGCCGATGCCGCACTCGGTGAGGTAGGCGCGCAGGTCCTCGCGGCGTTCGACGAGCAGCGAGTAGACGTAGTAGCAGCGCCCGTTGCGGCCGGGGGGCGGCGCCACGACGCCGCGGTCGCGCAGCGGCGCGAAGCGCTCGGTGTAGTACTCGGCGATCTGGGCGCGCCGCTCGAGCCGGTCGCCGAACGTCGGGAGCCGGTGCAGCTGGAACGCCGCGAGGATCTCGTCGAAGCGGCTGTTGTAGCCGATGCGGTGGTGCAGGAAGCGGTGCACGCCGTCCTGGCCGTGGTTGCGCAGCTGGCGCACCCGCTGGGCCAGCTCGGGCGAGTCGGTGAGCACCACGCCGCCCTCGCCCGCGGTGCCGAAAGCCTTGACCTGGAAGAACGAGAACACTCCGATGTCGCCCCACCGCCCGGCGGGCAGGCCGTCCAGCACGGCCCCCTGGGCGACCGCGGCGTCCTCGATGACCGGCAGGCCGTGCTTTTCGGCGATCTGGTTGATCCGCGGCATGTCCGCCATGATCGAGAACACGTGGGCGGGCATGATCGCGCGGGTCCGCTCGGTGATCAGGCTCTCCACGTGGTCGGGGTCGAGCACCATCGTCCACGGGTCGGCGTCGGCGAACACCGGCGTGGCGCCCCGGTTGACCACGGTGCTGGCGACCGGCTGGCAGCAGAACGCCGGCACGATCACCTCGTCGCCGGGGCCGATGTCCAGGGCGTGCACCGCCAGGGTCAGCGCCCCGGTGCCGCTGCCGCACGCGATCACGTCGCCGGCGCCGGTCGCCTCCCGCAGCGCCTTCTCCAGCGCCGCGGTCCGCTTGCCCAGGATGAACCGCTGCTCGGGGTCGGTGCCGATCTCGTAGAGCGTCTTGAGGAGGATCTCGCGGTCGGCCTCGAACAGGTCCGGGGGAAAGAACGGTAGCGTCATGTCGTCCTTCCGGTGTAGAACGCGCGGATGACGTCACAGACCCGGTCCACGTCGTCGATGGTCAGATCGGGGTAGAAGGGCAGGGCGATGGTCCGGGCGCAGGCGGCCTCGGCGTTGGGGAAGTCGCCGGGGCGGTGGCCCAGGTCGGCGAAGCACGGCTGCAGGTGCAGCGGCGTCGGGTAGTAGATCTCCGTGCCGATGCCCTGGTCGGCGAGGTGGGCTGCCAGGGCGTCCCGGTCCTCCACCTCGATGAGGTAGACGTAGAAGACCGGATTGGTCTCGTCCTCGCGTTGCGCGACCACCGGCGTGCGCAGCACCCCGGGGACGTCGCGGAGGCGTTCGTCGTAGGCGGCCGCGAGCTCGGCGCGGCGGGCGATGTCCTGGTCCAGGCGGGTCAGCTTGGCCAGCAGGACGGCCGCCTGGATGTCGTCCATCTTGCTGTTGGTGCCGGAGACGCCCGACAGGTTGGAGATCCCGGCGATGTGGTCGATGGTCTTGCCCATCCGGCCGTGGTGCCGCAGGATCGCGGCGCGCTCGGCCACGGCGGGGTCGCCGGTCAGGATCATCCCCGCGTCGCCCAGCGCGCCGAGCGTCTTGGTGGGGAAGAACGACAGCACGCCGCCCTTGCCGAGCAGGCCCGCGTGCACCCCGTTCCAGCGCATGCCGATGGCCTCGGCGCTGTCCTCGAGCACGGCCACGTCGTGGCGCCGCGCGACCTCGAGGATGCCGCGCATGTCGGCCATCTGCCAGAACAGGTGCACCGGCATGATCGCCGCGGTGCGCGGGGTCACCGCGGCGGCGGCCGCCTCGGGGTCCAGCGAGTACGTCTCGGGGTCGATGTCGGCGAAGACGGGCTTGGCGCGCGCCAGGACCACCGAGGAGGCGGACGCCACGAAGCTGAATGCGGGGACGACCACCTCCTGCCCCGGCTCGACGCCGGCCGCCCTCAGCAGCAGCACCAGGGCGTCGGTCCCGTTGTTGACCCCGATGGCGTACGGCGCGCCGGTGTAGGCGGCGATGGCCTTCTCCAGCTGGGCGACCTGTCTGCCGTGGGAGTACTTCCCACGGTCCATGACCTTGTTCACCTGCCGCGCGATCTCCGGCCACAGCGCCTCGAAGGAGGACGCCTGGGTGAAGAAGGGCACCTCCCGTGCCGGCGCCGCGGCGGGCGCCGACGGCGAACCGACGGTGTCGCTCATGACGTCGCTCACAACCTCGTCTCCCTCCCCCGGTCGGCCTCTCCGGCCATGGCGCGCACCGGCTCGACGCGCGACTCGAGATCACCGGCGGCGGCGTTCCGCGCGCCCCGGTCGCACGGTGGCATGACCGTTCTCCTTCGCTGCCGGACGACGGCTTCCGCGCGGCGGACCGGTGGTCGTCGCCAGAATTCTCAGCCGCCGGCACAATCGGGGCAATAGCAACAAGATGGCAAGTCCGCGGATGACATGGCAGGGTCGTGGGGTCACCGCGGAGATCGGCGGAATCGGCGGCAGAACAAATCAGCACGCCGTCTCCGAATCATTTCTCTGAGACCGGAGACGGCGTGCGGATCCGCGTGGAAGGCGTATCCGGCGGTGGCTCGGACACCTGGGCGGCGGCTTGCGGTGGACGCCTCCCACGACGCTTCTTCCGAGGGTCGGGAACCCGCGCGGTCTGCATCCGCGCGAATGTCCGGCAGATGAATTCCAGGAAAGCAGACCGTGACCGGATCAGGTCGTGTCGCCGACTACCGGATCGGCTTCCTTCTGCGCCCTCTGCGCCTTGAGGTACTTCTTCGGGTTGAAACCCAGCAGCGCGACGATGTCGGTGTAGTCCACCAGGCCCCAATGCTTGACGAACATGCCGTCCTTCACCCGATACAGATCGCAGGTCGGCATGATGAACTTGTCGCCGGTCTCGGGGTAGTGGCCGTAGGAGTTCCAGATGGCGCCCACATAGTCGGTGCCCGCCACGATGTTGTCCGGCGCGACGGCCAGGTCCGGGGCGAACGGGCGGAAGCCGGCGAAGCAGGCCTTGAAGCCCTCCAGGCCCTCATCGATCACCGTCGGGTCGAACTGCTGGAAGTCCTCGGCGATGTACTTGTGCGCCAGCGACAGGTCCTGGATGGGGACCTCCTCCAGGTACTTCAGGAGCCGGCGGACGTTCTCCTGCTGGGCGGGCGTGCCGCCGCGGTCGATGGGCGAGCTGGGCTGCCACATCGTCGGGCGGACGACGCCGAACGGCGCCAGCTCGGTGTACTCCATGACGTCCCAGTGCTCGGCCATCTTGCCGTCCCAGAACCGGTAGATGTCCGCGACCAGCACGCGCAGCGGCTTTCCGGTCCCGGCCTGGGTGCCGGTCCAGGTGCAAAAGCTCAGCACCCGGTCGTTCTGGGCGAAGGCCACCTCGACGTTGACGTTGAGGTCCGGGAAGTTCGACAGCCAGAACTCCCGGGTGAAGCCCTTGAAGCCCGTCGCCCCGGCGCCGTACAGAGGATTGTGCTGGCGGAAGTTCCCGGTGAAGTACTTGTCGACCGCGTCGACGTCCCGCTTGTTGAAGACCTCGTCGTACAGGCTCACCACCATCTCGACGTGGCGCCGCTCCTTCGGGGAGCTCCACTCGTAGTTGTTGGTGTCGACCGCACCGCCGGTCTCGGCAGCGGTCCGCGCTGCGGTCATGCAGCCTCCTCTCCTGCCTCGGAACGCCATTCGCCGATGAAATGGCCCGCGGCCGCGAGCGGGACCTGAGCCTCCCATTAGGTGTCCGTCGGAACCCGGGTACCCGGGCAGCGTAAACGCGGCCGTCCGATCATCGCCATGGCAAGGAGATGGCAATCCGGTAGCAAGGTACAGCCGACCTCCCCGAGCATTCCGCGCCCCCAGCGCGTGATACGCCCGAGATCCGGCGGCGCCGACACGCGGCGCGTGGCAGAGTCGTGACACGGCGCCCCGCGCTCATGGCAGCAATTTGACAGTCGGCAAATGACCGCATGCCTCCATCCGGCCATCCTCGCGCCTTTTTCTTGACATCGTCGCGGGCACTGAGAAGTTTTTAGGGGGACCATGCGGAACGCCCTCGCATCCGCCGGCGAGACCGTGCTCTCCCATAGTCCGGGCACAGGAGTCGATATGGCACAGCAGAACCGACCGGAGGACCGGCCCGCGGGCGGCGCCGGCGCTCCGAAACGCATCATCCTGGCCGAGCCCCGCGGCTTCTGCGCCGGCGTGCGGCGGGCCATCGCGATCGTCGAACGGGCGCTGGAGGTGTACGGGCCGCCCGTCTACGTGCGCAAGGAGATCGTGCACAACCACTTCGTGGTGCGCAGCCTGGAGAGCCGCGGCGCGCGCTTCGTCGATTCCGAGACCGACGTGCCCGAGGGGGCGGTGTGCGTGTTCTCCGCGCACGGCGTGTCCCCGGCCGTGCGCTCGTCCGCCGCCGGACGCGGCCTGGAGGTCATCGACGCCACCTGCCCGCTGGTCGCCAAGGTGCACCAGGAGGCGCGCAGGTTCGCCCGCGACGGCCGGACCATCCTGCTGATCGGGCACGCCGACCACGAGGAGGTGGAGGGCACCTACGGGGAGGCGCCCGACCGGACGGTCATCGTCGAGTCGGTGCAGGACGTGGCCGCGCTGGACCTGCCGCGCGACACGCCGGCGGCGTACCTCACCCAGACCACGCTGTCGCTGGACGACACCCGGGGCATCGTCGACGCCTTGCGCGCCCGGTTCGACGACCTGGTCGGCCCCGCCAGCGATGACATCTGCTACGCCAGCCAGAACCGGCAGAACGCCATCAAGGCCGTCGCCGCGCGCAGCGACCTGGTGCTCGTCGTCGGCTCCACCAACTCCAGCAACTCGATCCGGATGGTCGAGGTCGCGCGCGGCGCGGGCGTGCCCGCCCATCTGGTGCCCGACGTCGGGGAGCTGGACGAGGACTGGCTGGACGGCGTGCGCGCCGTGGGCGTCAGCGCCGGCGCCAGCGCCCCGGAGATCCTGGTCGACCAGCTGCTCGACCGGCTGGCCGAGCTCGGCTACACCGAGATCGACCTGGAGACGACCGCCACCGAGAACGTCGTCTTCAACATCCCCGCCGGGCTGGCCGCGGGTTCCGTCAAGAGTCGCTGACCCTCCCCGTTCCGCCGACGAACGCACCTCCGCGGACACCGGTCCGCGGCCGTCGAAAGGGCTGTCCATGACCATCCAGAGCGACGACACCACTCTGGCGCGCACGACGCTGGACCGCGTCCTGGACGACGTGGAAGGGCGTCTGCGCGACCATCTCGCCCGGGAGCGCGCCCACTGGAGCGCGGTCGGCGACGCGGCCGGCGACGCCGGCCTGGTCGTCCCCCTGGACGCCGTCGCCGACCTCGTCGCCGCGGGCGGCAAGCGGATCCGCCCGGCGTTCTGCGCGGCCGGGTTCCTGTCGGCGGGGGGCGACCCGGACGACCCGCTGATCGTGGACGCCGCCGCGGCCTTGGAGCTGCTGCACGCCTTCGCGCTCATCCACGACGACGTGCTGGACGACTCGCCGCTGCGCCGGGGCCGTCCCACCGTGCACGAGCGGTACGCCGCCGAGCACCGCGCGCGGGGGTGGCGGGGCGATCCGCGCCGCTTCGGCGAGGGCGTGGCGATCCTCGCCGGGGACCTGGCGTACGTGCTGGCCGACATGCTCACCGCCGACTTCCCGCCGCAGGCGCGGGCGCTGTGGAGCGAGCTGCGCGCCGAGATGATCGTGGGGCAGTACCTGGACGTCAAGGCGGCCGCAGAGGCCAGCGCGGACGTGCGGCTGGCCCGCTGGATCGCGATCTGCAAGTCCGGCCACTACACGATCCACCGGCCGCTGACCCTCGGCGCGGGCCTGGCGGGGCGCCCCGACCTCGCCGCCGCGTTCGAGGAGTACGGCGTCGCGCTCGGCGAGGCGTTCCAGCTCCGCGACGACCTGATCGACGCGTTCGGGGACAGCGCGAACAGCGGCAAGCCGACGGGGCTGGACGCCGAGCGGCACAAGATGACGCCGCTGGTGGCGCTGGCCGCCGAGCGGGACGACCGGGTGCGCGCGATGGTGAGCGCCGGATCGGCCGCGGACTGGGACGCCGAGCGGCTGTCGGCGCTGTTCGCCGAGTCGGGCGTGCGCGACCAGGCGGAACGGCACATCGACGCCCTGGTGGACCGCGCCTGCGCGGCGCTCGACGCCGCCCCCATCGCCGAGCCGTGGCGGCAGACGCTGGTCGACCTGGCCGACAAGGTCGCCCGCCGCGACCGGTGAGACGACCACCGCTTGAAAAGACCGGGCACAACGACACCGACATGCGAGGGCTTGGTTGCGATGCTGCGCACACTGATCGTCGGTTTGGGACAGGCCGGGTGGACCCTGCACCTGCCCGTGCTCACCAGGCTCCGGGCCTCGGCGTCCACCGGCGAGCTGTTCTCCCCGGAACCGATCGTCGTGTACGACCCCGGACGCGTCCCCGCCATGACGCGGGAGGACGCCCCGGTCGTGGCGGGCGGCCTGGAGGAAGCCCGCGAACTGCTTGATCCGGAGACGACGGTCGTGCACGTGTGCACGCCGCCCTCGGCGCGGGTGGAGCCGCTGCGCGAGCTGGCCGCGCTGGGCTTCCGCAAGATCCTGGTGGAGAAGCCGCTGGCGTCCGACCCGACCGGCCTGGCCGGCGTCCTCGGCGTGTGCAAGGCGTGGGACCTGGAGCCGGTGGTGGTCAGCCACTGGTTGGACAGCGCGCTCACCCGGCGGCTGTCCGAGATCGTCCGGTCGGGCGAGCTGGGGGCGCTGCGCTCGATCCGCGTGGTGCAGCGCAAGCCCCGCTTCACCCGGTCGCTGGCCACCCACGGGCACCCGTCGGCGTTCGAGGTGGAGGTGCCGCACTCGCTGGGCGTGGCGCTGCGGCTCGCGGGCGAGGCCGTCGTGGAGGACGCCGCCTGGTCGGACATGGAGGTGGGCGGCCGCCGGATCCCGCGGATGGGCGCGGCCCGGCTGACTTTGCGCCACGAGAGCGGGGTCCGCACCGAGATCCATTCCGTGCTCACCTCGCTGCTGCGCGAACGCCGGATCGTCCTGCGGTTCGAGCGCGGCCAGGTCACCGGCTACTACCCGGTCAGCCGCGACGACGACCACGCGCTGATGACCGTCACGGCGAACGGCCGGGACGAGACCAGCGTCTTCCGCGACGACTCGCTCGCCTCGTTCCTGGAGCGCACCTACCGCGGGTTCGCGTCGGGGGACGGCGTCACGACGCATCTGGACCTCAACGCCCGCCTGGTCGAGCTGCTGAGCGACGCCAAGCGCCGCTGCGCCCTCGAAGAGCGCGACGCCGAGGACGGGAACACCGTGGACGGGGTCTCCATCAAGGACAAGGCGGTGGAATATGCCAACTGACCCGGCGGGCGACGCGCGGAACGCCGACGCGGTCCCGTTCACCTTCGCGGGCATCGGCGACGAGGCCGGCCCCGGTTTGACGGCGCAGCTCACGGCGCTGCGGCGACTGGGCTGGGAGGGCATCGAGCTGCGCACCGTCGACCACGTGCCCGTGGCCGACCTCGACGACGACGCCTTCCACCGGGTGGCGTCCGCACTGGCCGAGGCGGGCATGCGGACGGTGTGCGTCGACTCCCGGATCGCCAACTGGGGCCGTCCCGTCACCGGATGCTTCGACGACGACCTCGCCGAACTCGACGTGCTCGCCCGGCGCTGCAGGGACCTCGGCACCCGGTACGTGCGCGTCATGTCCTACCCGAACGACGGCCTGGACGAGCCGGCATGGCGGCGCGAGGTGCTGCGGCGGATGCGGATCCTCACCGACCGGGCGGAGCGGTACGGATTGGTGCTGCTGCACGAGAACTGCTCCGGCTGGGCGGGCAGCAGCGCGGAGCGCATGCTGACCATGCTCGACGAGGTCTCCAGCCCGGCGCTGCGGCTGCTGTTCGACATCGGCAACGGGGTGCCGTACGGCTACAGCGCCTACGACATGCTCACCGACATCGTCCGCCACGTGGCGCACGTCCACGTCAAGGACGCCGACGGAGACGAGCACGCGCCCGTCTACACCATGCCCGGCGACGGACGGGCCCGTGTCGCCGACTGCCTCCGGCTGCTGCTGGAGCACGGGTACACCGGAACGGTGTCCATCGAGCCGCACCTGGCGGTGCGGCCGCACGAGCACCGCACGGACGCGGGCGCGGACGGCGTCTCCACCTTCGTCGAGTACGGGCGGCGGCTGGAACGGCTGGTCCGCGAGGACGTGCTCCCGCGGGCGGCGAACCGCCCGGTCGGCGCCGTGGACGGAGGCCGATCGTGACCGGGGCCGCGCTGTCGCGCAGCGACTGCGACCTGCTCGTCCACCTGCTGGAGCTGCCCACCGTCGGCCTCCTGGAGGAGCCGGACGGATCGCCGAGACTGTGGGACGCGCAGCGCGCCTACGCCGAGGCGGCCCGGGAGCTGGGCTTCACGGTCGAACGGCACGGCCCCGCCAAGCGGGACGTGCTGAACCTTCCGGGCGTGCCCGCGGCGGTCCGCGACGCGGCGGAGCGCCTCCCGCGGTTCCTGGACGACCAGCCCAGCCTGGTGCTGCGGCTCGGCCCGCCGCTGCCGCCCGAGCGGACCGTCATGTTCAACGTCCACCTCGACACGGTGGCCGGCTGGGAGCCGCCGTCCTTCGACGGCGCCCGCTTCCGCGGGCGCGGCGCGATCGACGCCAAGGGGCCCGCCGTGGCGCTGCTGGCGGGCGTGCGGGCGGCGCTGGCCGCCGAGCCCGGCCTCGGCGACCAGGTCGGCGTGCTGATCCAGGCCGTGTCCGGCGAGGAGGGCGGCGCGATGGGCGCGTTCGGGACGCGTCCGCTGGTCATGGACGGTCTCGTCGGGCGGCTCAACCTGTTCTGCGAGCCGACCGGCCTGCGCTACCTGACCCGCTCCACCGCCGCGATGACCGCGTGCGTGCGCGTGGACGGGGAGGACGCGATCGACGACCGTCCCGACGCCGGGCACAACGCCACCGTGCTGCTGGGCTTCGTGGCGCAGCGGCTGGCCGCGGAGCTGCCCCGCCATGCGACCGACGGCCGGGTGTGCGTGGCCGGACTGCACACCGGCGACATGCACAACCGCGTGTACGGCAGCGGCCGCCTGCTGATGAACATCTCCTATGCCTCGGCGGAGAGCGGCCGGCGCATGGAGGAGGCGGTGCCCGCCGTCCTGGCCGACGCGCTCGCCGAGTTCACCCGGACGTTCGCGGGGGTGCCCGACCAGGCGCGCACCGCCGCGGACGCCGCGTCGATCACCAGGCTCGAATGGCCCAAGCGGGGGCTGCCCGCCCTGTCGGAGACCGATCCGTGGGGGCGGGAGCTGCTGGAGCGGGCCGGACTGCCCCGCTGGCCGGACGAGGAACCCGCGTTCACCTGCGACGCCATCTGGATGCACGGCGTCCCCGGCGTCTGCGCCGCGGTCTACGGCCCCGGCGACCTGGGCGCCAACAACGCCCACGCCGCCGGGGAGTACGCCGACGTCGCCGAGCTGGAGCGCTTCGCCGCGGGCGTCGCCCGCGTGCTCAAGGAGTTCACCCGCACCGTCCCCCGCACGTCCACCCCAGGCCGGAGCGACAACCCATGACCCAGACCATCGACACGGCGGCACCGGACATCGTCCGCGTGCCTTACGAGGACCTCCTCGACTTCGTGACCGACGTGTTCACCCACCACGGCGTCCCGCCCGAACGCGCCAGGGCCGCGGCCGAAGGCCTGTGCTACGGCGACCTCGCGGGCTTCGCATCGCATGGGGTGGTGAACCTCACCCGCCTGTACCTGCCGCTGCTGACCTCGGGCCGGGCCGATCCGGCGGCCGACCTGGTGGTGACGCGCGACCGCGGCGCCGCCGTGGCCGTGGACGCCCGCCGCACCCTCGGCCTGTGGGCGGCCGGGGAGCTGATGGACCTGGCGATCGCGCGCGCCAACGAGCACGGGGTGGGCCTGGTCGCCGCGCGCGACATGACCCACATCGGGTGCGCCGGCGGGCACGTGCTGCGCGCCGCGCGCGCCCAGATGATCGGCGTGATCGCCTCCAACTGCGGGCGGCAGCGGATCGCCCGGCCGCCCGGCGGCGGCCTGCCGATGCTCGGCACCAACCCGCTCGGCGTCGCCGCGCCCGCCGGTCCGCATCCGCCGTTCGTCCTGGACATGAGCACCACGGTGGTCCCGACCGGCAAGGTGCGGCTGGCCGCCCGCGAGGGAAGCCCGGCGCCGGAGGGATGGCTGTACGACGACCACGGACGGCCGGTCACCGACCCCGCCGCGTTCGACCGCGGCGAGGCGCACCTGACCTGGCTCGGCGGACGGCCGGAGACCGGCGTCTACAAGGGCTACGGACTGGGGCTGACCGTCGAGGTGCTGGCGGCTCTGCTGTCCGGCTCCGGCATGGGACCGGAGCCGGAGGCGTTGGACGGCGACGGCCGTCCCTCCGGACGCGACGACGACATCGGGATGTTCGTCCTGGCCATCAAGCCGGGGCTGCTGCGCGACGAGGAATCGTTCACGGCGGACGCCGCCGCCCTCTTCGGCACGCTGCTGAACTGCCCGCCGCTGAACCCGGACGCGCCGGTGCGCTACCCCGGCTGGCACGAGGCCGAACGCGCCGCGCACAACGCGAGCGCCGGCGTTCCCCTGCCGCGTTCCATCCACGCCGAGCTGCGCGACCTGGCCGCGGACCTCGGCCTGGCGGCCCCGTTCGGAGGTGAGTGATGAGCACGCTGCGACTCGGCGTCGTGGGCCTGGGCGTGATCTCCCGCTTCTACCTGAAGGCCCTCGACCGGTTCCCCGACGTGCGGCTGGCGGCCGTGTGCGACCTGCGCGAGGAGGCGCTGCGGCCGTTCCGCGACACGACGCCGTGCCACCGGGACCACCGCGCCATGCTGGAGCGGGAGGACCTCGACGCGATCGTGGTGAACGTCCCCAACGACCGGCACGTGGAGATCTGCTGGGACGCCGTCCTGAGCGGGCGCGCGGTGTGCGTGGAGAAACCGCTCGCGACACGGTACGAGGACGGCCTGGAGCTCTCCCGGCACGCGTGGGCGCACGACACGGTGCTGTTCACCGCGTTCCATCGGCGCTACAACGACAACGTTCTGAAGCTGCAGCGCCGGCTGCGCGGCAAGCCGCCCATCGAGTGGATGCGTGTGCGTTACCTCGAACGCATCGAGGAGCACGTGGGCGACGACCGCTGGTATCTGGACCCCGAACGGTGCGGCGGCGGTTGCGTCGCCGACAACGGCCCCAACGCCTTCGACCTGGTCCGCATGTTCCTCGGCGACGTCGAGCTGGAGTCCGCCGAGATCCAGCGGGACGACCAAGGGGTCGACCGCCAGGCCCTGATAACGCTGCGCGCGTCCTCCGGCGCCTCCGCGACGGTCGAACTCGACTGGTCGTATCCGAACGGCGAGGCCAAGGACGTCGAGGTGCGTCTGGCCGACGGCACCGTGCTGAGCGCGGACATGCTCGACGGTTTCCCGGTGTTCAAGAGCTCGCTCGAACACGAGTACGTGGGCGTGCTCGACGACTTCGTCCGGAGAGTGCGGGCCGGGGACGCCTCCGACGACGGCGGCCTGGCCGCCCTGCGTCTGGTGCACGCCTGCTACAGCGCGGAGCGCGCCGCGTCCGCCGCGCAGGCCGCCGCCGCGACGCCGGCCGCCCCCGAAAGGAGCTGATCATGACGATGACCCACCACGAACCGGTCCGCGCGGACGGCGCCCCCGCGACGCGGGAGGACGGGCCGAAGCGGACCGTGCGCGGCACGCTGGTCAAGGTCCTGGTGCACCGCCGGGACGACCGCGGCATGCGGCTGGAGCCCTTCGCCAGCCGGTGCGTGCGCGCGGGAGAGCTGCACGAGCTGGTCACCACCGACCACCGCGACGACGCGCCCGGAGCCCGCGTCGACCGCGTCGGCTTCCTGGGCTTCGTGGAGATCGACACGGCGGGGGTGATCGACCGCGGCGACGAGGTCTGGGTGGGCGACCGCCTCATCGGCACCGTGCTCGGTTTCGACGCCTGCCACTTCCCCAACCACTACAACGTGCTGATCACCACCGACGCCCCCCGGACCGGGCCGGAGCTCGGACTGGCGCCCGAGACCGTGATCCGGTTCCGCCCGGCCCGTCGATGACCGCTGAGGAGACCGGCATGGGACTGCTGGAGACCATCGAGCAACCCGCGGACCTGGCGGATCTCACCTACGACGAGCTCGCCGTCCTCGCCCGGGAGATCCGCGAGTTCCTGATCGAGAAGGTCGCCCGGACCGGCGGCCACCTCGGGCCGAACCTGGGCGCGGTGGAGCTGACGATCGCCCTGCACCGGGTGTTCCGCTCGCCCCGCGACCGGATCCTGTGGGACACCGGCCACCAGGCGTACGTGCACAAGATCCTCACCGGCCGCCGGGAGGGATTCGACCGGCTGCGGCAGCGCGGCGGACTGTCCGGGTACCCCAGCCGGGCCGAGTCCGAGCACGACTTCGTGGAGAACTCCCACGCGTCCACGGCCCTGTCGTACGCCGACGGGCTGGCCAAGGCCGACCGGCTGCGCGGCGTCACCGACCGGGCGGTCGTGGCGGTCGTCGGCGACGGCGCGTTGACCGGCGGCATGGCCTGGGAGGCGCTGAACAACATCGCGGCGGCCAAGGACCGTCCCGTCGTCATCGTCATCAACGACAACGGCAGGTCGTACTCCCCGACGATCGGGGGGCTCGCCGCCCACCTCACCGCGCTGCGCACGACCCCCGGCTACGAGCGGGTCCTGGAGTGGGGGAAGAAGGCCCTCAACGAGCTGACGCCGGTCGGCGGCCAGGTGTACCGGGCCCTGCACGGCGTGAAGAAAGGCCTCAAGGACATCCTGGCGCCGCAGGCGATGTTCGAGGACCTCGGGCTGAAGTACGTCGGGCCCGTCGACGGCCACGACATCGAGGCGGTGGAGAACGCGCTGCGCCTGGCCCGCGACTTCGGCGGCCCCGTGGCCGTGCACTGCCTGACCTCCAAGGGCCGCGGATACCGTCCCGCCGAGACCGACGCGGTCGACCGCTTCCACGCGGTCCGCGTCATCGACCCGGTGACCGGCGCCCCCACACGGCCCGCGGGCCGATCGTGGACGTCGGTGTTCTCCGACGAGCTGGTGCGGGTCGGCAAGGACCGGCCCGACGTGGTCGCGATCACCGCGGCGATGCTGCACCCGACCGGGCTGGACGGGTTCCACAAGGCGTTCCCCGACCGCGTGTTCGACGTCGGCATCGCCGAGCAGCACGCGGTCACCTCGGCGGCGGGGCTGGCGATGGGCGGACTGCACCCGGTCGTGGCGATCTACTCCACGTTCCTCAACCGGGCGTTCGACCAGGTGCTCATGGACGTCGCGCTGCACCGCTGCGGGGTGACGTTCGTGCTGGACCGGGCCGGCATCACCGGCGACGACGGCGCCAGCCACAACGGCATGTGGGACCTGTCGGTCTTCCAGGTCGTGCCCGGGCTGCGCATCTGCGCGCCCCGGGACGCCGCCACGCTGCGCACCGGGCTGCGGGAGGCGGTGGCGGTCGAGGACGCGCCGACGCTCCTGCGCTTCCCCAAGGGCGCGATCGGCCCGGACCTGCCCGCGATCGACTCGGTGGACGGCATGGACGTGCTGCGGCGCCACGGGGCCGAGGACGTGCTGATGGTGGCGGTCGGCGCGATGGCCCAGGTCTGCGTGGAGGCCGCGGACCTGCTGAACGGCCAGGGCGTGGGCGTCACCGTGGTCGACCCCCGCTGGGTGAAGCCGCTCAACGACGCGCTGCCCGAGCTGGCGCGCCGACACCGCCTGGTGGTCACCGTCGAGGACAACGGGACGACCGGCGGGTTCGGGGCGGCGCTGTCGCTGGCGCTGCACCAGGAGGGCGTCGCCACGCCGGTGCGCGCCTTCGGCATCCCGCAGCGCTTCCTGGAGCACGCCAAGCGCGACGAACTGCTCGACGAGTGCGGCCTCACCGCGAACGACATCTTCCTCGCGACCGTCGAGCGGCTGACCGCCCTGACCGACGACGCCGAGGTCGCGACGGCGTCGACGACCGCCGTGAGGAGCGTGACCCGATGACCGTCCAACTCGGCATGCCCGCGCTCGGCGCGCCGCGGGAGACGCCCCCGCCGCCGGAGCGCCCGAAACGCCGCCGGTCCCGGCGGCTCATGGTGGGGAACGTGCCCGTCGGCGGGGACGCGCCGGTGTCGGTGCAGTCGATGACGACGACGCCGACCGCCGATGTCAACGCGACGTTGCAGCAGATCGCCGAGCTGACCGCGTCCGGCTGCCAGATCGTGCGGGTGGCGGTGCCCTCGCAGGACGACGCGGACGCGCTGCCCGCCATCGCCCGCAAGTCTCCGATCCCGGTCATCGCCGACATCCATTTCCAGCCCAAGTACGTGTTCGCGGCGATCGACGCGGGCTGCGCCGCGGTCCGGGTGAACCCGGGGAACATCAAGAAGTTCGACGACAAGGTCGGTGAGATCGCCAAGGCGGCCAAGGACGCCGGCGTGCCGATCCGGATCGGGGTGAACGCCGGTTCGCTGGACAAGCGGCTGCTGGCCAAGTACGGCAAGGCCACGCCCGAGGCGCTGGTGGAGTCGGCGCTGTGGGAGTGCTCGCTGTTCGAGGAGCACGACTTCCGCGACATCAAGATCTCCGTCAAGCACCACGATCCGCCGACCATGATCCGCGCTTACCAGCTGCTGGCCGAACGCTGCGACTACCCCCTCCACTTGGGGGTGACCGAGGCGGGGCCGGCGTTCCAGGGGACCGTCAAGTCGGCGGTGGCGTTCGGGGCGCTGCTGTCGCAGGGGATCGGCGACACCATCCGGGTGTCGCTGTCGGCGCCTCCCAAGGAGGAGGTCAAGGTCGGCATCTCCATCCTGGAGTCCCTCGGCCTGCGGCAGCGCGGCCTGGAGATCGTGTCCTGCCCGGCGTGCGGACGCGCCCAGGTGGACGTCTACAAGCTGGCCGACCGGGTGAGCGCGGCGTTGGAAGGCTTTCCGGTGCCGTTGCGGGTCGCCGTGATGGGCTGCGTCGTCAACGGCCCCGGCGAGGCCCGGGAGGCCGACCTGGGGGTGTCGTCGGGCAACGGCAAGGGCCAGATCTTCGTCAAAGGCGAGGTCGTCAAGACCGTCCCCGAGTCCCAGATCGTGGAGGCCCTCGTCGAGGAGGCCATGCGCATCGCCGAGGAGCAGGGCGTCGACGTCGACGGCATCGGCTCGTCGAGCGGGGACGACGAAGGGGACCGGCATGACGGGCCGTGACCGTTGGGACGCGGTGGTGCTGGGAGCCGGCCTGGGCGGAATGCTCGCGGCCGCGGCCCTGGCCCGGCACATGGACCGGGTGCTGATCGTCGAGCGGGACCGGCTCCCCGCCGGGGCCGAATGGCGGCGCGGCGTTCCCCAGGCCCGGCACGCGCACAACCTGATGACGGCCGGGCACACGGCGATGGACCGGCTGCTTCCCGGCCTGCGGCGGGACCTGGAGGCGGCGGGCATGGTCAAGGTCGGGATGCCCCGCGACATGCTGCTGCTGACCGCGGGCGGCTGGATGCCCCGGTTCCCGACGCCGCTGTTCATGATGACCGGCTCCCGCGCTCTCATCGATCAGGTGGTGCGCGACCGGTTGCGCGCCGATCCCCGAATCCGGTTCCTGGAGCAGACCGAGGCGGTGGGGCTCGTCACCGAAGGACCCGACGCCACGGTGGTGCGGGGGGTGCGCGTACGCGGCAGCGGCACGCGGGACGGCGTGCGGGAGCTGTCGGCGGACTTCGTCGTCGACGCCACCGGACGCACCTCCCGAGCGCCGGAATGGCTGCGGGCGTTGGGCTGCCAGCCTCCGCCGGAGAGCGTCGTGGACGCGAAGGTCGCCTACGCGACCTGCGTGTTCGACCCGCCGCCGGGCCATGAGGCCGACTGGAAATGCATCCTGCTGCAGTCGACCCCGCAGGCGCCGCGCCAGGGCATCCTCAACCCGATCGAAGAGGGCCGGTGGATGGTCTCGCTCGCCGCCATGGGAGGACGGCGCCCGCCGCGCGACCACGAGGAGTTCCTGCGGTTCGCGGGCACACTGCGGTCCCACGTGCTCCACGACGTGCTGCGCCGGGCCCGCCCGGTGACCCCCGTGCACGGATCCGGACGCACCGAGAACCGCCGCCGGCACTACGAGCGGTTGCGCCGCTGGCCCGACCGGTTCCTGGTGCTCGGCGACGGCGCCGGGGCCCTCAACCCGTCCTACGGTCAGGGCATGTCGGTGGCGGCCTGCAGCGCGGTCGCCCTCGACGAGGCGCTCACCGCCGCGGGCGGCGACCCGGCGGGCATCGCCAGGCCGCTGCGCAAGAAGATCGCCAAATGCATCGACACGGCATGGGCGATCGCCGCCACGGGCGACCTCGCGTACCCGTGGGCGGTCAGCGAGGCCGATCTGACGACCCGGCTGGCGCTGCGCTACCTGTACCGGGTCGTCGACGTCTCCACCTGGAGCCCCGCCGCGGCCCGGGCGCTGTTGGACGTGAACCAGATGGTCGCCTCGGCGAAGGCGGTGTTCCGCCCCCGTGTGGTGGCCGCCGTGCTGCGCGGCCCGCGGCCCTCGCCCGAACAGCCGCCCACCCTCAGCGCCACCCCCTCCCTCGCCCACGCCGACAGTCACTGACCAGAAGGAGAAGGCATGCGGCCTCAGGACGACGTCACCACCGGGTCCGCTTCACTCGCCGAACCGCGGCCCTCTCCCGCGGCCGTCCCCGCCCCCAAGCCGGTCCGCTTCCCGGTCGGCCCCGTCGACGGGCCCGCGGACGCGTGGGAGGTCGCCGCGGACCTCTACCTGCCGGACTCGCCCGCGTCCACCGTGCAGGTGCTGCTGCCGGGCCTGACCTACGACCGGCGCTACTGGACGCTGCCGGAGCCGTACAACTACGCCCATCACCTGTGCCGGGCCGGGTACGCGGTCCTGGCCATGGACCGGATCGGAACCGGCGCCAGCACCCGGCCGCCGTCCGAGCAGGTCTGCACGGACAACCACGTCCACGTGCTGCACCAGATCGTCCAGGCGTTGCGCAAGGGCGAGCACACGGACGTCGCGTTCGACCGCGTCATCACCGTGGGCCACTCCTACGGCTCGGGCATCGCGATCGTGGAGGCCGCCCGCCACCAGGACGTGGACGGCGTCGTGGTCAGCGGAATGCTCCACGCCACCACCCCCCTCTACGAGAAGGTGCGCGCGTTCTTCCACCACGCCTCGGAGGACCCGATCCTGGCCCCCAAGGCGCCCCCCGGCGGCTGGCCGGAGTGGTACATGACGCAGCGGCCCGGATACCGCGCCCGCATGCTCGAACACGCCGACACGATCGATCCGGAGATCTCGGCGCACAACGAGCAGATCAAGGCCACCGCCACCCTCGGCGAGGGCGAGTCCCTGCCCATGACCTATGAGGCCGCCTATTCACGGGCGATCAAGGTGCCCGTGCTCGTCGTCGTAGGAGAGCACGACGCGCTCTTCGGCGGCGAGGGGGCGGGCTTCCCTCCCGAGACCGCCGCGGTCCACGCGTTCGAGGAGTCCTTCTACGCGCCGGAGGCGCGGCTGGAGACCCACGTCCTGCCGGGTGCGGGGCACTCGCTCAACCTGCACCGCAACGCGACCGACTGGTTCGAGATCGTCCGGAAATGGGCGGACCGGCTCTAGGTCCCTCCCCTATGCCCCGTCGGCTCGCTCCCTGCCGGCGGGGCCGGTGCGGGCGGGACGCTCCGCCAGCGCGTTCCGCCCCGCACACCTTGGTCGAGCAAGCCGATCTGGCAGAGGCGGTTTGAAGGACTCGGTCTTCTCCCTCACATGAGGGCGTTCACCTGTCCACGCCGCCCATGAGGGGGTCGAGACTGGCGACCGCGGCGATGACGTCGGCGACCTGGCCGCCCTCGCACATCGCCGGCAGCGCCTGAAGGTTGGTGAACGACGGGTCGCGGAAATGCGCCCGATAGGGACGGGTGCCGCCCTCGCTGACCAGGTGGACGCCCAGTTCGCCGCGCGGCGACTCCACCGCCGCGTACACCTGCCCGGCGGGCGCCTTGAACCCCTCGGTCACCAGCTTGAAGTGGTGGATGAGCGCCTCCATGGACGAGCCCATGATCTCCGCGATGTGCCGGGGCGAATTGCCCAGGCCGTCGGCGCCGAGGGCGAGCCGGGCAGGCCAGCCGATCTTCTTGTCCTCGATCATCACCGGGCCGCGCAGCGACGCCAGCCGCTCCACGCACTGCTCGACGATCCGCAGCGACTGCTCCATCTCCGCCATGCGGACCAGGTGCCGTCCGTAAGCGTCGCCGGTGTGCTGGACGGGCACCTCGAAGTCGTACGTCTCGTAACCGCAGTACGGCTGCGACTTGCGCAGGTCCCACGGCAGCCCCGCCGAACGCAGCACCGGCCCGGTCACGCCGAGCGTCACGCACCCGCGCAGGTCCAGGAACGCCACGTCCCGGGTGCGGGACACGAACACCGGGTTGGCGTTCAGCAGCTTGGCGAGCTTGGCGATGCCCTCGCGGATCTCGTCCACCACGCGGCGCACCCTGTCCAGCGCCCCGGGCGGCAGGTCCTGCACCACGCCGCCCGGCCGGATGTACCCGTGGTTCATCCGCACGCCGGTGATCAGCTCGAAGGTCTCCAGGACGCGCTCGCGTTCGAGGAACCCGTTGGTCATCACGGTGCTGGCGCCGAGCTCCAGCCCGAACGTGGCGATCGCCACCAGGTGCGAGGAGATCCGGTTGAGCTCCATCATCATGACCCGGATGACCTGCGCCCGTTCGGGCACCCGGTCGGCGACGCCGAGCAGCCGCTCCACCGCCAGGCTGTAGGCCGCCTCGTTGAACAGCGGCGCCAGGTAGTCCATGCGGGTGCAGAACGCCACGCCCTGGGTCCAGGTGCGGAACTCCATGCTCTTCTCGATGCCGGTGTGCAGATAACCGACGTTCATCCGCACGTTCTCGACGGTCTCGCCGTCGAGGGTCAGCACCAGGCGCAGCACCCCGTGCGTGGAGGGATGCTGCGGCCCCATGTTGACGACCAGGCGGTCCGTGCCGGAGGCGACCGCGGACGCGGCGATGTCGTCCCAGTCGCCGACGTCCGCGGCGTAGTACTCGACGGGCGCCGCGCGTTCCTCGGTGCGGGTCACCGCGCCCCTCCCAGCGCCTCGGCCGGCGGGGTCCACGTGAGGGCGGCGGAGTCGCGCTCGGCGACCTGCCGCGCCCGCCGCTCCCCGAGCCGGGCCTGGCCGATCCGGTCATGGAGCTTGACGATGGCGTCCAGCAGCATCTCCGGCCGCGGCGGGCAGCCCGGCAGGTAGACGTCCACCGGGACGATGTGGTCCACGCCCTGCACCACGGCGTAGTTGTTGAACATCCCGCCGGACGAGGCGCACACGCCCATCGCGATCACCCATTTGGGGTCGGGCATCTGGTCGTAGATGCTCCTGATCACCGGCGCCATCTTCTGGCTCACCCGGCCCGCGACGACCAGCAGATCGGCTTGGCGCGGCGTGGCCGAAAAGCGCTCCATGCCGAAGCGCGCCAGGTCGTGCCGCGGATCCCCGGCGGCCATCATCTCGATGGCGCAGCAGGCCAGACCGAACGTGGCGGGCCACAGCGAACTCTTGCGCGCCCAGCCGGCGATCTTCTCGACGCTGCCGAGCAGAAAACCGCCGGGGAGCCGCTCCTCAATGCCCATGAAGGCTCCCTTGAGACTGTCGTCGGTCCGAAAGGACCGGGTGTGGCTGATGACGGCGTGCCGTTCGCGGCCTGGAGGAACGGCCGTCCGGCCCTCCAGGACGCTGTGACTGCTGATGGACAATCGCGGCCGCCCGACGGACACCGCGCCGGTCTCATCGCCGACCGGTCCGCCCGGTCGACCGGCTGCGGAACCTGCTGCCGCGCCTTCGACTGCTCCCCGACCGAGAGCCCGGTCGTTCGGCCCCCGGCGGGCGCCGCGTCGACGTCGAACGGCTGACGACCTGGCCGGCGCACCAGACGGCGTGGACCGAAAGGGGCGCGGCCCTGGCCGCCACCCGGTCCCAGTGCACTCAGACGATCAGGGCGTCGGCCCGTCGCCGCGTCGCGCTAGCGGCTTGACGTCATCACCGAGAATCCTCCCTGATCACCGCCCAGGCCATGACGACATACCTTTCCCAGAGAAAAGGAAGCACTCCCATACTGATGAACGACCGGGGGCAAATCAATGAGGAGGGCAATAGCAATTTCATGCCAGGGGCGCGTGATGACGGCCACAGGAAGCCGAAAACCGCAGGTCACAGGCACACGAGGCCGGTCACCTGATTCGCGTCGCGCCGTATCCGCACAACCATGGACCGGCTCCTGACATCGGCTGATAGCCGATTTTCCAAGGCGCCGAAGACATCTTGAGCACCGCCATCAGCGACAATGCGGAGTTCAATGCCCGGACGACGCGACCTCTCCATGACGGGCGGCGGCTTTGAGCCTGAGTCCGTCCCTGCGCCGCACTGGGCCTCCTCGGCGCGTTGATGTCCAAGTCCGGGCCGAATGCGTCTTCCCCATTGAGGACGAACAGCGCTGCGCCGACCTCGTCAAGGCGGCGCGGCCAATTAGGCGGTGTACGCAAGCCACCCCCGCCCCCGGCACCCTTCGGCACGGTGACCGCCCCGCCGCCTCCTCGACGTGCCGTACGGCGAAGCCGAGGGCACCTAACACTGCTCGCAATCAGTGGACACCTGAGCACCTGATGCGAGTCCCGAACAGCACCCCACCCGCCGCCCCTGTGAGGCAGTTGGACACCGCACCCCCCGCACTGGCCGATGAACCAGCGACGCTCCTCGTCTTCGAACTTCTACCGCGCCCCCAAGACCGGGCCGGCCCCCGACAGTGACGCCACGCCGGACAGGTCCGGGCGGACGTCTACGCCGCGTCGCGCGTGAGTACAGCAGCCAGGCGTTGATGACGGCGATGGAGGGTGACCTCGTAGCGGACGGCCGGACTCGTCGTAGCGGTGACCAGAGATCGGCACGCAAACTGCCGGAAGTTCGGCGGGCAGCACGGCGGCGGTCGCGCCGCAGCAGCGGTGCAGGGTGGAGAACCTGCCACAGCCCGCGCAGCAGGCACCGCGCTTCGTCACTGGCAACGCATGCCGTCAGGACGTCCGCGGACTCAACCGTGCTCTCATGATCGAGCCGATGGGCGCGAAATATTTCATGGCGCTCGTCCGGCCGCCGGGCGGCATACACGCACTAGCTGCTGATTCGCACCCCAAAGATTTCGAGGGACCGGGCCCCCTTGACGCACCGGCCCCTCTCATATTTACTCCGGCTACCGCCGCCCCCCTTGATCACCAATGGAGACGAGGACCGTCCGGTCCGGAAATGTTAGCGCTAACATCGCACGCCGACCGAAAGGAAGAGCCCATGTTGAGGATCGGTGCGGTGCTGGCATCGCTCCTGCTCTCGGTGCTCACGTTCGCCATGAATCCGCTGCCCGCCGAGGCCGCGACGGTGGATGTGAACACGTGGTACGTCCTGGTCAACCGCAGGAGCGGCAAGGCCCTGGACGTCTACAACCTGGCGACCGGCGACGGCGCCCGCATCACCCAGTGGACCAGGAACGACCAGTACCAGCAGCAGTGGCGGTTCGTCGCCTCAGGCGACGGCTACTACCGCATCATGTCGCGCCACTCCGGCAAGGTGCTGGACGTCCAAGGCTTCTCCACGGCGAACGGCGCCCCGATCGTCCAGTGGACGGATCTGAACGGCGCCAACCAGCAGTGGCGGCTGGCCGACAGCCCGAACGGCTACGTGCGGTTCATCTCGCGCCACAGCGGCAAGGCTCTCGAAGTGCAAGGCGGGTCCACCGAGAACAACGCGAACATCGTCCAGTACGACGACTGGGGCGGTGACAACCAGCAGTGGCAGCTGGTCCCTGTCGACCGCGTCGACTCGTCTCCGACGTGCGACCTCCCGTCGAAGTACCGCTGGACATCGACGGGCCCGCTGGCGCAGCCGAAGGCGGGATGGGTCTCGCTCAAGGACTTCACCGTCGCCCCCTACAACGGCAAGCACCTCGTCTACGCGACCACTCACGACACGGGCACCAGGTGGGGTTCGATGAACTTCAGCCCGTTCGGCGACTGGTCGGAGATGGCCTACGCCAGCCAGAACGCGATGACGAACGCCGCCGTCGCGCCCACGCTGTTCTACTTCGCGCCGAAGAACATCTGGGTGCTCGCCTACCAGTGGGGACGAACCGCCTTCTCCTACCGGACGTCGACCGACCCCACCAACCCGAACGGCTGGTCGGCAGAGCAGGAGCTCTTCTCCGGGAGCATCTCCGGCTCCCCGACGGGTCCCATCGACCAGACGCTCATCGCCGACGACACGACCATGTACCTGTTCTTCGCCGGTGACAACGGGAAGATCTACCGGGCCAGCATGCCGATCGGCGATTTCCCGCGCAGCTTCGGCACGGCCTCGACGGTGGTCATGAGCGACACGACGAACAACCTGTTCGAAGCCGTTCAGGTCTACAAGCTCAAGGGCCAGAACCGCTACCTCATGCTCGTCGAGGCGATCGGTTCGCAGGGCCGCTACTTCCGCTCGTTCACGGCCACCAGCCTGAACGGGTCGTGGACGCCGCAGGCCGCGACCGAGAGCAACCCCTTCGCCGGCAAGGCCAACAGCGGCGCCACGTGGACCAACGACATCAGCCACGGCGAACTGGTCCGCACGAGCGCCGACCAGACGTTCACCGTGGACCCCTGCAACCTGCAGCTGCTCTACCAGGGCCGCGACCCCAACTCCGGCGGCGACTACGGTCTCCTCCCCTACCGGCCGGGTCTGCTGACCCTGCGACGCTGACGGAGTGACCGGGGCCTGTACCGGTGCGGCCCCAACGTGGGCGGGCTCGGCGGCAGGCGGAGCCCGCCCACGTCACTCATGCAGGACGTTTCCTCACCCCTGCCGACCGACCGCAAGAGTCATCTGAACCTCGGACGCAGAGGCAGAACACTCCGGTGTCGTCCTGGCTAAGCGACACCACGGAACAAGGCTGCGATCGTCGCGGTCTTGTGAAGGCCCATAGATGGCCGCCGCGTCGTAGACATTGCCCAGCACCACGTCAGGCCGGTCCCCCCGTGCCCACTCCCCTCGCTCACCGCCGGGCCGGCGCGCCACAGCCAGCGATGGCAGGCCGGATTTCGCCGCACGTCCGCATCATCAAGCGGTCGGCGTCGTCCGCTCGCGACGCCTCCCGGGACGGCGTATATGCGGTGACAGGCCCACTCCATGGGGCCGGCCTCGGCACGAGGCTGCAGCGCGCTCGACGCTGCTCCGCGACAACGCAGCCTCCCCGCTCCCCCAGCAATGGACGACGCTCCACAGAACTCATCCGGACACGCCGCCCCCGACTAGGGCCTTTCTCGCGGAACTGGATCTTGTGGTTGCTGCTTGATGGCGGCCACGGTTCGCCGGCTCGGTGCGACGGGATCATGCCGACTTCCGCGGCTGCGCCTGCCGACGGCGGCCGGTGCGGCGTCCGGCACAGCTCGGCGGCTGGGTCGGGCGTCCCCCGACCGTCGGCTCACGCCGGGCGCGCGCGTTCCACTGCTTCGGCCGGCGAACCGTGGTGGGCCGGTCCGTGACCGGGGAGGAGAACGTCGGCGTCGAGCGTGCTCAATTCGTCCAGCGCGGCGACGGTTCCGGCCCAGTCGTGGTGGAACATCCGAGGCAGCAGCTGCGGGCCCCGCGTCCGGGAGGTGGGATGTGCGGTCACGAGGGCGTCGCCCGTGATCAGTACGCCGGCCTCGGGCAGGTGGTAGGCGCAGTGGCCGTCGGTGTGGCCCGGCGTGTGCACCGGGACGGGCCGCCCAGGAATGTCCAGGCGCCCGGGGAACTCCGAGGCCTGCGGGACGCTGACGTCCTTCGTGCCTCCGACACGCAGCACACGCAGCGCCCACGGCAGCACTCCCGGACGCCAGCTGTTGGCCAGGATCGTGGCCGGACTGATCTGTTGCAGCATCTCTCGGCGCGCGTGCGGGACCTCGAGCGGATGCATCAGCACCGGCACGTCGTAGGTCTCGCCGAGATACCGGGCCGACCCCAGATGGTCGGCGTGCCCGTGGGTGATGAGGATCGCGACCAGGTCCTCCGGTCGCCGTCCGACGGCCGCCACGGAGGACAACAGGCGATCCCGATCGCCTGGATAGCCGGTGTCCACGAGCGTGACCGCGTCATCCTCGGTGAGGATCACCCAGTTCGTGTCGCTGCCGTGGACGAGATGGACACCGGCTTTGATCTCCGTGACGTCAGTCATGGGTGGAAGTCTGGCTGATCCTCGACGGCCACGCACCGCCCGGTGATCAATGTCACCCGGGAACGGCCTGTGCCGGAATTTTGAATAAGGAGAACACGACCAGGAATCCGCGCGCCTCCAACTGATTGCACATTGACGGAAAGTGATTGACGGAAAGTGGTCAGCGCATGGGCCGCGGACGGCCCACCGTTCACTGGGGCGCATGCCGCTGTGCACGTGGTCCGGTGAAGGCGGGCGGGCGCCCTGCCCGCCCGCCTCACCGCAAGGCTGGGACGACCGCGTTTGCGGGTGTCATGCCGGCTCGCGCCGCCGGCGGGTGGGGCTGCCGGGGATCACGGATGCAGCCACGGGCGGAGTTCGGCGGCCAGCCATTCCGGCAGGGCCTTGCTGGCCGGGACGCGGCCGTTGTGGTGCAGGAACCCGTGGATCATGCCGTCGAAACGGCGCAGGCGCACCGGAACGCCCGCCTCGGCGAGACGCTCGCCGTACCGTTCGCCCTCGTCGCGCAGCGGGTCGTATTCGGCGGTGGCGATGATCGCCGGTGGCAGGTCGGTCAGGTTGCGGGCGCGCAGCGGCGCGGCGTACGGGTGGTCGGCGGCATAGGGGGTGGGCAGGTACAGCTCCCAGGCCTTGCGCACGAAGGCCGTCGTCATCCCGTAATCGTCGCCGTACCGGAGGCCGCTGGGGGTGGCGCACGCCGGGTCCATCGGCGGATGGATCAGGACCTGCGCCACGAGGGGGCCGCCGACGCCGAGGTCGCGTGCGGCCAGGGCCGCGCCGGCGGCGATGTTGGCGCCGGCGCTGTCACCGCCGATCGCGACGCGTCCGCCGTCCACCCCGAGCGATTCGGCGTGCTCGGTCAGGTGGGCGAGCGCGTCGAGCACGTCGTCGATCTGTCCGGGGAAACGCGTCTCGGGCGCCAGCCGGTAATCGACGCTCGCGACCACCGCGCCGGTTCGGTGGGCGAGGTTCGTCAGCGGTGTGTCCCAGGTGTCGAGGTCGCCCCGGGTCCACGCCCCGCCGTGCAGCCACATCAGCACGGGCGCCGGGGCGCTTCGGTCGACGGGATAGTAGAGCCGTACCGGCACCGCGTTCCTACCCACGGTGATGTCACGGATATCGGCCATCGGGGCCGGCTCGCCCTGGAGTGCGGTGACGCCCCTGATCTCCGCGCGCGCCTCTTCCAACGTCATGGATTCGAGCGGCGGGGCGTCGGCGTCTTCGGCGAGCAACTCTCGCACATGCGGATCGAGCGGCATCTGTCAGCTTTCCTTTTCGCTCATCACGGCCAGTTCGCCGAGGTGGATCGCGGCGTGCCAGTAGGGGCTCTGGTCCGGGATGGACAGCACGTACTGGGCGAACGCGCCCGTGCTGGTCGCCTTCGGATGGTCCAGGGGGAATGGAGCGGTCCACTGCTCCTCGTCGTAGCGGGAGAGCTCGTCGTTCAGCGCGTCGCACACGGCTTCGAACCGGTGCAGGAGCAGCTCGACGGGAAGCTCGCGTCCCGCCATGACACCGGCGAGGTTGAGGGCCTGGCCGGACGACGGGGTCTCCCAACGCTCGTCCAGGCTCCAGTGGACGCGTCCGAAGCGCGCCTCGGTCAGCACGGCGAGACTGATCTCGTCCCACATCATCACGTGGGCCACGAGGTCGCGCAGCGAGTCGCAGAAGTCGCCCAGGGGGCCGCCGCGCACCCGGTACGGGGCGACGAGTTCGTCCTCTGCCAGGTTCTCCACCTTGGCCGCCAGCAGACGCCGGTCCGTCACCGTGCGGCGCCTGGCCTCGTGGATCGGGAGGATGCCGTGAGCGCCAGTCGTCATGTCGGCGACGCTAGCGGCGGCGGTCCGCGAATCGGGAAAGGCTGACGATCGCCGGCAGACTTGCGCCGTCAGCGCCGCAGGACGTCGAGCAGGTCCGACCCGAGAAGGGCGATCTCGGCGTCGTCCAGCGCGTAGCGGACGTAGTGCCCCGCCCGCTCGGTCCGCACCAGTCCGGCCGCGCGCAGCACGGACAGGTGCTTGGTGACCGCGGACTCGGAGAACCCCCACAGTCGCGCGATCTCGCGGGCGGATCTGGGCTCGACGGCGATGGCCCGGCACACCTCCAGGCGGGCGGGATGCGCCAGCGCGAGCATCCGGCGGAGCGTCGCCCGGGTGCCCGCGGCCCGCTCGGGAGATCGCAGCGGGTAATGCACTACGACGGGCCGCCCGGGCTCGTCGGTGACGTACAGGTGGACGCTCCCGACGGCGGTCGGGGTGAGGACCAGGCCGCGGCCCGCGACCTGCAGGCGCTTGTTCTGCACCTTGTCGACCACTATGCGGTCCTGGGCCGGGTGGACCCTGATCGCCGGGGACAGGCCGGTCGCGGCGCGCGTCCAGCCGTGCCGGGCGCACAGGGCCGTCCGCGCGGCGACCTCGGCGGCCAGCCGCGGGGAGACCCGCGCCCACTGGTCCGCGAAGAACGCGCTCCAGCAGCGGGCCAGCAGGCCGACCAGCGCGTCCCGCGCGGCGGCGGGGTCGTCGAGGACGCGCCGGACCAGCGCGCGGACCGCCGGGCCGCGGGCGCGGGCGAGACGCAGCACGCTGGTGCGCACCCGCCCGTCGGCGAGGTTGGCGGGGCGTCCGCGCAGCCGCAGCAGCGGCCGCAGCACCGCGGCGGCGAAGTCCTCGGCGGGCATCCGCCGGATCCATTCCAGCTGGTCGGCCCAGTGGCGCCGCGGCACGGCCGTCGGGTCCGCGAGCAGCGTCGCGCGCACCGCGCGGACCGCGAACGACCAGTCCGTCATGTCGCGGACGAGGTCGTCGGGAAGGCGTTCCCGCAGGCCGGCCGCCCAGTCGGCGCGGTCCGGGTGGTTGCCGACGTCGCTGAGGACATGCCACGCCCAGCCGAACTCCACCAAGGGAGACACGGCGAACCGCACGTCGTCGTCGGTGGCCCCGAGCAGGTCCAGGGAGATCGGCATGCCGGAACCGTATCCCGCGGCCGGCGGAGGCCGGTCGGCCTCCGCCGGAGCCGGGGAGCGCCGCTCAATAGTGGAAGACGGGGGCGATCCTGGCGCCCTTGCCGGACAGGTTCACGACGGAGCCGGTGCCGGACGGCATGGCGCGGCAGAACGCGCCGCCGTAGCCGTCGGGGACGGTGAAGACGCCCCAGACGGCCGACCATTCCTCGATCGCGCCGGTCCGCGGGTCCATCACCGGTTCCGGACGGGGACGGACGCGGCGCTGGACGATGTGGCCGCGGCCCGTGCACGCGGCGACGGTCTCGGCCCATTCCCGGTCGGTCTGGTCCCAGCCGACGTGCACGCCCGTCCCGCCCAGCCCGCCGATCGGCTTGATGATCATGTTCGCCCGTTCGGCGCGGACGAGGTCGGCCAGGTCGGGGGTGAGCATCCGCGTCCACGGCAGGATCCGGTCCACCAGGGCCGCCTCCTCGGCCGACAGCTCGCCCCGCAGCTCGGGGTCGGAGACGAGCGGAAGGCAGCTCTTGTAGGAGAACATGGCGCTCGTCAACGGGGTCCAGAGCACCACCTCGCCCGCCTCGTGGGCGCGCACGATCCGCTCGACGTGCGGGTCGTTGCGGGGGTCCCGGCACAGCTGGCCGACGGTGAAGTAGCGCAGCACCAGGTCGACCGGCCGGTCCCGCAGGTACAGCCGGCCGCCCCGGCGCTCCACCTCGTCGACCTCGCCGAGCAGCACCTCGACGCCGCACCGCTTGACCGACTCCTGGAAGGAGCGCTGGAGCGCCAGGTACTTGGGCATGCCGCCGATCGCCTCCAGGGACGCCACGACCGGCGCGTCCTTCCCGGTCGCCGCGACGAACTGCCGGGCGATGGCCTCGACGGTGTCGACGTGGCCGAGGCCGAACTCCGCGGCGAACGCGCCGAACGCCTCGGTGGCGAGCAGGGCGCGGCCGGCCTCGGACACGTCGACGCCGCCGAGCTCGCTGCCGACGTTGAACTCCAGCAGCCGCAGGGCCGAACCGTCGTCGTACAGGTCCGCGCGCCCGTAGCGGGGCGGCCGGTCGGCCAGCCGGGTCATCAGGGCGGCCTGCCGCTCGTCCGCGCCGATCGCGGCGCACAGCTTGCGCGGGTCGCCGTCGAACAGCCGGTCCGGCAGGCCGGCCAGCAGGTCGAACAGGCCGGCGACGTCGTCGGCGGCGGCGCGGATGCGCTCCTGCTCGATGAACATGGGCCGGGGCAGCAGGTAGCGCCCCCACCCCTCGCGGAACGGCGCGGAGAACTCGGCGGCCGCCATGACGTCGCGCAGTCCGCCGTCCTCGGCGGCGCACGCGTCCAGGTACTTGCCGGTGACCATCGCGGCGCTCCCCCTTTCCCGTCGTCTACTCGTCGGGGTCGATGATCAGGTCCTTCTCCAGCTTGCGGATGGCCTCCCGGTCGGCCTGGATCTGCGCGTCGTCGTCGTGGGCGAGGATGATGTAGCCCATCGTCATGCTGGCGAAGATGTCGGTGCTGGCGAGCACGCGGTCGCCGGTGCGCACCCGGTTCACCGCGGAGTGGTAGCTGGGCAGGTCGCGCGCCTGGTCGTAGATCTCGGCGTTGCGGACGATCCCGGTGGAGTGCGCCATCAGGAACACGGCCATGACGTGGCGCCGCTGCGTGTAGCCGGGCGGCAGCTGCGGCCCGAGGCCGCGGCAGACGTCCACGATCCGGGTGACCTGGCTCTCCCCGTTGGCGATCTCGGTCACCGCGGGGTTGCCCGCCCCCGCCAGCCGCGGGTTGACCTCCAGCAGCCGCGGCCCGTCCGGGGTCATCATGATCTCGGTGTGGGCGGCCCAGTTGCGCAGGCCGACCGCGTCCAGCACGCCGAGCGCGTAGTCGATGAGCTCGCCGTAGGCGTCGCGGTCGTAGGGCAGCCATTCGACCGAGTCGTAGACCGCGATGGCCTCGCCGAACGGGACCCGGCGATACTTGATCATGTCGGTGATCGAGTGGCGGCCGTGGTGGCTGACGGTGTCGACGGCGTACTCGGTGCCGGTCATCTGCTCCTGGACCAGCACCTGGTCGGCGACCACGCCGAGCTTGTCCTCGGTGCCGAGCAGCGCGTCGAACCGCTCGCGCCAGCCCGCGCCGCCCGGCGCGCGGCTCACCCCGACGGTGCCCGCGCTGTTCGGCGGCTTGATCACCAGGTCCTTGCCGGTCAGCCCTTCGCGTTCGATCCACGCGGCGACCTCGTCCGGGTCGGCGGTGCAGATCTGCCGGGCGATCGGCAGGCCGGCGGCGGCGACGGCCTGGTGCATGCGGTGCTTGTGGCGCCGCGCGTCCAGCAGTTCGGGGACGTTGGACGACTCGGGCGTCAGCGCGTCGGACAGGCGCTGCGCCAGGTCCAGCGACGCCTCGAACGCGGGGATGACCGCGATGGGCTTGAGCGCCCCGAGCCGCTGGATGGTGCCGTCCAGGTCGCCGGGGTGGTGGTTGACGACGGCGTCGTACTTGGCGGGGTCGTGCCCGGACTGCATCGGGCCCAGCGGCGGGCCCTCGTAGTCCATGACGGCGACGGGGCTGAACCCGGCCTTGCGCAGCGCGGGGGCCAGCAGCGCCGCCGAGGAGTAGGGCCGCACGATCGCGACTACTGGTCTGTCCATGAATGCCCGCTTTCCGGTTGTTCGTTGGTTCGATGCCGTCTCAGTCGCCGTCGGCGGCGGCCGTGACCGCCGCGGGTTCGGCCTCCGCCTCGCTCCTGCGGCGCGCCACCCCGGCGCCGGCCGCGACGAGCACCGCCGCCGCCAGCCCGCACGCGCCGGTGAGCAGCCACACCCCCGAGCCCCAGGCCTGCCAGGCGGCGATGCCGATCATGGGACCGATGGCGTATCCGATCTGCTGGGGGACGGTCGCCGCGGCGATGTAGCGGCCGCGCAGATGCGCGGGGGCGACCAGGCCCGGGTAGGCCATCATCGACGGCGCGGCGACGACCTCGCCGAACGTCCACACCATCGTCGCCAGCAGGAGCATCGCCAGCGCGTCCGGCCCGGTGTAGAGCAGATGGCCGACCCCCAGCAGCGCCATGCCCGCCGCCATCGGCAGCCCGATCGGCAGCCGCTGCGTCCACTTCGACAGCAGCACCTCGAAGAGGATCACCATGGCGCCGTTCAGGGTCAGCAGCATCGCGTACACGCGCTCGGTGCGGCCCGAGCCCGTGACGTACAGCGGCAGCGCGGCGGAGCTCTGGATGTAGGCGATCGCGGTGAGGAACAGTCCGAGGACGACGACCACGAACCGCCGGTCGGCCAGCACCTGCCGGTAGCCGGCGCGGTCGGCGCGGCCGTCCTCGGCGCCGCCGGCGCGGCGCGTCTCGACGGACCTCAGCAGGACGAGGGCGACGACGCCGAAGGCCAGCGAGGTCGCCGCGTCGACGTAGAACAGCGTGGCGAAGGAGGAGTAGGTCAGCAGCAGCGCGGCGCCCATCGGTCCGAGCGTCGAGCCGACGTTGAACGTCAGCCGCATCACCGAGAAGACCATGACCTGCCGGTCCTTCGGCGTCAGCTCCACCACCCAGGCCTGCGCCGCGGGCCGGAACGCCGTGGCGGTCAGTCCGGCGCCGCCCGCCACCGCGATCCCCGCCCACATGTTCGGCACGTGCACCAGGGCGGCGGTCAGGACGGCGGTGCCGACCATCGAGCCGACGATGACCCGGCGGTAGCCGAACCGGTCGGCGGCGGCGCCGCCGACCGCCGACCCGGAGATCCGCCCGATCATCAGCGCGGTGAACACCACGCTGCTCTCCCAGGCGGTGAAGCCCTCGTCGGTCAGGAACAGCACCAGGAACGCGTTGAGGAACGACGCGAGGTTGCTGATCAGGTTGCCGAGCACCAGGACGCGGACCGTCCCGTCCATCTCCCGCAGCGTGGCGAGGACGGTCGGGTGCTCCCGGTCCCCGCTCACGGCGCCTCGTCCAGGGGCGTGCCGGCGAACTCGAAGAAGCGGTCCGGGTCGGCCACCGCGGCGCGGGTCTCCTCCAGCGTGTCGCCGACCGCGATCACGAAGCCGCAGCGGGCCAGCCCGTACGGCGGCAGCCGCACCCGCGCGCCGGGCTGCGTGCCGAGCCGGACCTCGTGGACGGGCGGGCGCACCAGGTCGGTGCGCGCGGTCGCCGAGGTGATCTCCATGTCGTAGGGGGGGTAGGCGAACCGGATCGAGGCGGCCCGCAGGGGGCCGGGGAACTCGATCGTCGGCGCGCGGCCCGCCACGACGTCGGCGGCGGCCAGCGACGCGTCGACGCCCGAGGTCAGCAGCCCCAGGTACGGGATCATGCCGCCGCCGAGCCGGGCGTTGATCTCGATGACGTGCATCGCGTCGGGGGTCAGCTTGAACTCGATGTGCGTGTAGCCGTTGGTGAACCCCGCCGCCTCGTGCGCCCGCTGCAGCGTCTCCACCATCACCGGGTCGGTGAGCAGCGGATCGTTCGCGTCGACGTCGTGGCCGACCTCCTCGAACGCCATCCGCGGGCCCTCGCCGAGGACTTTGCGCGCCACGATCAGCGGGGTGCACTCGCCGTCGCGCAGCACGCACTCGACGGAGATCTCCGGGCCGTCCAGGAACTCCTCGACGATGACGTAGTCCTCGAACTGGCGGATGCCGCCCATCCGGACCCCGTCGGTGACGGCGAACGCGTCGGCCAGGTCCTCGGGCCGCTCGACCTTGCGGACGCCCAGGCTGCCGCCCAGATTGCGCGGCTTGAGGATCACCGGGTAGCCGACCCGGTCGGCGAAGGCGCGGGCCTCTTCCAGGGAGGACACCGCCGTGGAGGCCGGCTGGGGCAGCCCGGCCTCGCGCAGCGCCTTCCGGGTGGCGGCCTTGTCGCGGCACCGCGCGACCTCGTCCGGGTCGAGGACGGGCAGGCCGAGCGCCGCGGTGAGCTGCGCGGAGATCTCGATGTAGACCTCGTCGTAGCAGAAGACCCCGGCGACCTCGTGCTCGCGGGCCACCTCGCGGGCGGCCGCCGTCAGCTTGTCCAGGTCGAGGCAGTCGACGACGGTGTGGCCGACGATGTAGGGGTCCTCCCAGGTGGGCGGGGTCGGGTTCAGCAGCCACAGCCGGTACCGCGCGGACACCGACTTCAGGATGTATTCGCGGAGCACCCAGTAGCTGCTGGCCACCAGGATGAGCAGCGGGCGGTCGTCAGTCGCCGTCGGTTCGTGGGGCATGCGGACCTCGGTGGGATTCGGATTCGGGGGCACGGTCGGTCAGGAGGTGAAGTAGTCCTCCAGTTCTCCGCGCCGTCGCACGTCGAGGGTGGCGCAGTGGAAGCCGCCGCCGAAGGTGTTGACCGTGCGGAACGGCACCGGGATGGGGGTGAACCCCTCCTTGTCCAGCAGCCGCAGCAGCTCGGTCTCCTGCGCCTCCACGAAGATCCGCTCCTGGTCGAGCATGAGCGTGTTCATGGCGATCCAGCGGCTGCAGAAGTACATCGGCTGGTCGGCGGGGATCGCCGGTTCGGGGCAGACCAGCACGTCCCAGCCGGCGAACATCTCCGGCAGCTCGCGCACCCGCTCGGGGTTGATCAGGACCCGTCCGGGCCGCAGCGGGACGAAGGTGGCGTTCATGTGCATCGGATGGTCGTCCACGAACGTCACCTCGTGGACCCGGAACTCGCCCTCCAGCAGCCGCCGCATCCACTCGATGCCGAACCGGTTGGTGACGTGGCTGCGCTGCACCAGGATGTCGCGGCCGAAGCGCATGAAGTCGCCCGCGTCCACGAGCGGCTCGAACTCGGTGATCACCGAGGCCTCGGGCGGGAACGGGTCGTCCGGATCGGGCGGTCCGTCCGGCTTGGCCGCGGCGTAGTCGGGGTTGTAGGACGCGTCGGTGAGCTCCGGCTTGGGGGCGGCGACCCAGCGCGCCCCGCGGCGGAAGTAGTCCTTGAAGATCGTGCGGAACGGGTGGGTGGCGAAGTAGTACGACCGCCACCCCATCGTCGCCTCGACGATGCGGTCCCCCGCCACGAGGGCGATGTCGCGGGGGAAGGTGTGCGACGACCCTCCGGTGGACGACCAGTCGGGCGTGCCGAACGGGCGGGACTGGTCGACCGGGTCGGGGCGGCGCACCGTCACCCCCTCGCCCTCGAGGATCTCCACGAAGCCCTCGAGCTCCTCGCGGGCCTTCTCGATCTGCTCCTGCGGGAACGCGCCGCCGCCGTTGCGGCGGTAGAACTCCCACGCCTCGGGCGGCACGGTGGCCTCGATCGCCGGATGCCACGGCGGGACGGCGACGCCGTCGATGGCGCCGACGATCACCTCTTCGAGGGGGTCCCACTCGTTGTACGAGCGGACCGGCGAGGCGGCGCGGGCCGCGGGCGCGTCGGCGACGGTGTCAGTCATGCTGAGGCTTCCCTTCGATGCTCCGAACGGTCACGCGCGCCGTCGCCGACGCGGCCTTCAGGCCGTGCAGCCGGCTCTTCGGGACCAGCAGCACGTCGCCCTTGCCGAGCCGGTGCGGCCGGTCGGTGGCCCACGCGTACACGTCCACTTCGCCGTCGGCGACCTCGACGAGCCGGTCGGAGTCGTACACGACCGTGCTGAACGGGTCGTCGGGACGCAGCGCGGCGACCACGGCGTCGTCGCTCGCGGAGGTCGCCAGCGACGCGCCCAGCTCGGTGTGCCGGTCGAGGGAGTCGGCCCAGGCGATCTGGGCGCGGAAGTCCTCGTCGCCCAGCCGCAGCAGCAGCTTGGTGTCCTCGATGCCGCGCACCAGCTCGGGGATGACCAGCTCGCCGTGCGCGCGGGCGAGGCCGAGCAGCAGGTTCTGGTACGTCATCCGGCCGTGGTGCACGTCGATGTGGGCGTGCTCGTCGCAGTAGCGCGCGTCCACCCGGTCGCCGAACACGGCGCGCAGCATGGCCCCGGTGTCGGCGAACCCCTGCGCGAACAGCCATTCGAGGTAGGTCACCGCGGCCATGTAGCGGAACATTCCGCGGTGGTCCTCGGTGAGCCAGTTGAAGTAGTTGACGCCGATGAGGGAGCTGGTCAGGTAGAAGTTCCAGTAGGCGTGCAGGTCGGTGTGCAGCCCGACGCTGGCCAGCATGTCCTTGAAGATCGTGCTGTGCTTGGCGCCGTAGACGCCGTAGCCGAACTCGTCATTGAAGATCTTGAAGAGCTCGGACTGCTCGGCGCCGTACGAGCCGCCCAGGTTGCGGGCCATCGCCGACGCCTCGGTCAGCGCGTCCAGCGCGAGCTGGATCAGGTGCAGCGCCGCCGCCTCCTCCGCGTGCCGGCACTCGGTGATGGCGCGCATGGTGCCGCTCACCGGGGCGGCGGGGTCGACCGCCGGGTTGACGCCGGTCGCGTCGGCGGGCGCTCCGGCCTGGCCGACCTCGGTGAGGAAGTACTCCTGCAGTTCGTCGAGGGTCCGCACCGGCGGCACCGACACGGCGTCGTCCAGGAAGGAGAACGCGTAGCGCTCCAGACCGGGGCGGATCTCGTCGCGCAGCCGCCGCACCTCGTCGCTGTAGAACAGGTCGAAGTCGTCCTTGGCCGCGGCCAGGCCGGCCGCCGGCAGCAGGATCATGTCGCTCTCGTAGGCGTTGCACAGCACCCGCCCGGCGACGAGCTGGCCGCTGCTGAGGAACTCCGCCTCGGTCGCCGGGGTGGAGAAGTCGCGGTCGGCGTATCCGGGCGGACCGATCGGCCGCCGGTAGGGGTTGCCGAGGATGTAGACCTCCGGCCCGGGCTGGAAGATGCGCTGCCCGCAGTACGCGGCGAACGCGTCGGCGCGGTGGCGGGTCTGCGTGGTGGTCGTCATCGCGTGGTCTCCTCTCGGCCGGACCGGGCGCCGGCGGGCGCCGCCAGGGAGAAGCGCACGCTCTCCCCGTCGTGCGCCGCCTCCAGCGACACCGGCTCGTCCGGCTGCACGCTCACGGGGGCGGGCAGGACCTGGATCGCCTGCTTCCAGTGGGAGTGGACGTGGTCGGGCGCGTTGCTCAGCGTGATCCCCGGCATCAGCTCCAGCTCGAACCAGAACGCGATGGCGTGCACCTTGCCCACCGCGGTGGGGCGCACCGTCAGCGTCGTGCGGCGCGGGCTCGCGTCGGCGGTGTAGAAGTCGAAGTCGAAGACCTGCAGCGGCTCCGACAGCGTGCGGTGCTCGTGGCGGCGCAGCCGGGAGTCGAAGTACTCCAGCGTGGACAGCCGGTTGAACGGGGTCAGGTCGAACCCGTACAGCTTGCCCACGTGGTTCTTGCGGAACAGGGGGACGCTCTCGACGAGCTGGGCGATGACGCGTCCCCGCGACGGCATGATCGTCGCGTCGGGGGCGAGCAGGTGCTCGCGCGCGTGCGCGATCGTGCGGAGGATGCCCTCGCCCAGCAGCCCGCAGTCGACGGTCTCGGTGACCAGCAGGTCGGCGCGGCGGGGCAGGTCCTCGGGCACCGACATGCGGGTGGACATCTTCGGCACGACGGTGATCGCGTCCGCGTAGCCGGCCGCGCGGATCACCTGGACGGTGGTCTCGGCCACCGACGGCTGGCCCTCGCAGGCCACGACGCGCCGGGCCCCGGCGCGGGCCGCCATCATCGCCAGCAGCCCGGAGCCGGTGCCGATGTCCAGCACCAGCGCGTCGGGGTCGGCCGCCACCGCCCGCGTGATCGCCAGGTCGTACAGCTCGGCGCGCTCCTCGTCGTGCAGCATCTCCCAGTGCCAGCGGGGGACGGCGCGCCGCACGGCGCGGTTGTGTCCGATCCGCGCCTCCTCGTTGTCCTGGTCCAGCCCGAGGATCAGCCGGTACGCCTTGGCCGCGTCCTCGTAGCGGCCCTGATCGTGCAGCTCGCGGCCCCAGCGCAGGAACTCGTCGAGTTCCAGGGTCCCGGCGGGGCCTGGAGCAGGAGCGTCATGGCTCGCTGTCACGGCCGTGCCTCCCGAATGCGGAACGGTCGGTGGGTCGGTGCGGTCGGGCGCCGCGGGGCGGCGCGGTCGGTCGGCTGTCATCGGCGTCCGGCGGTCCGTTCCTCGGCGTCGTGCGCGGCGTCGCTCGCGACCGGGGCGTCGGCCCCGTCCGGCGGCAGGTTCGCCAGAACCTGTTTGTGCGCGACCGAGATCGGGACGTCCTCCCCGACGTCGGGGAGCAGGACGACGGCCTCGTCCCCGCTGCGCACCATCGGCAGGCAGGTGCGCCGCACGGCCGAGATCCCGACCTTGGTGCCGTGCCACGGGCAGGTCAGCCGCCGCCCGTCCGGGGTGGGGCGGGCCAGGCTCAGCGGCCCGCCCCGGTGCGGGCAGCGGTCGCGGACGAGCAGCGGCCGCCCCTGCGCGCGAAGGACGAAGTAGCGGTCGTGGCCCACCATCACGGTGTTGTGCCGGCTGAGATCCATGACGACGACGCGGGTCATCGGCTCCTCTTGTCGGTCGGGCGCGTCCGGCGCGCGGACGCGCGGGGCGATGGCGGCGACGGCCGGTTCCGCAACGGCGAGGGCGGAAGTCAGGCGGCGGGCAGGGGGCACGGACGGATCCGCCGCCTGACGCGCTGGGGCGCGAGGGCGGTGCCGGACGAGGCGGTCGCGAACGGCCGAGGGTGTCACCGCGGTGCGGACGGTCAGCCGCCGGGAAGCGCGGTGTGCAGCAGGTAGGCGCTGTCGGGCGACACCGACCGCACCCCGTACAGCCTTCCCGCGGGGATCAGGATCGACTCGCCGCGCGACAGCCGCTCCGGCGGGCCGGTCGGCGTGGCGACGAGGTCCACCTCGCCGCGTTCGACCTCCAGCACCACGGGGTCGTCGTGGGTGCGCGTGCCGAAGGGGGGCGTCGGGCGACAGGGCCACACGGTGCGGCGGCGCGTCGGTCGTCGCGGCGGACGCGGCGAGCGCGCGGTGGCCGGGCAGGTCGTCCGCCCATCGGATCTGCGCCGCGGTGTCCTCCTCGAACCACCCGCCGATGAGCCTGGCCTCGGCGACGCCGCGCATCAGCTCGGGCACCACCCGCGGACCGTGCCGCTCGGCGAGCGCCAGCAGCACCTGCTCCCGCGTGATGCGCCCGTGGTGCTCGTCGATGTGGGCGTGCTCGTCGCAGTAGTGCAGGTCGACGTCGTCGCCGAAGATGTCGCGGAACACCTTGATCATCTCGACGAACCCGGGGGCGAAGACCGCCTCCGCATAGGTGACCGCGCCCGCGTAGCGGAAGAATTTCGCGTGGTCGCGCGACAGGTAGTAGTAGTAATTGTTGGTGGCCAGCGGCCCGGCGAGATAGAAATTCCAGTAGGCGTGCACGTGGGTCGCCATGCCGCGGCTGCGCAGCATTTTGGCGAAGATGGTGGTGTGCTTGGCGTCGTAGACGCCGTACCCGAATTCGTCGATGAAGATTTTGAACAGGGCCGACTGTTCGGGGCCGTAGGCGCCGGCGAGGTTGCGCGACATCGCGGACGCCTCGGTGAGGCCGTCGAGCGCGAGCTGGACCAGGTACAGGTCGGCGGCCGTCTCCCGGTCGCGCGCGGCGGCGACGGCGGCCAGCGCGGGGGACGGGCCGGCCGCGGCCTCGTCCGTCACATGCCGGAGGTAGGCGTCGAGCAGTTCGGTCGTGGTCGCTCCGCTGATGTCCACCGCGTCGTCGAGGCAGGCGAAGGCGAAGCGCTCCAGCTCCGTGACGAGGCTTTCCCGCAGCCCTCGCAGCTCCGCGCCGTAGAAGGCGTCGAAGTCGTCGTGCAGTCCGGCCAGTCCCTGTTCGGGCAGCAGGACCGTGTCCATCTCGTAGCAGGTCCCCAGCAGCCGGTGGGCCGCGAGCGAGCGGTGCGTGTGCCACTGGTCGGCCCCCACGGGCCGGACGAAGTCCGATGCGGCGAGCGCGTCCGGGACGAGCATCCGGCGGTAGGGGTTGGCGCCGTGCAGGACATTGGCGTCACCGCGGAAAAGCGGATGGCGCGCGAAGGCGAGGATCCGCTCCCCCAGCGTGCCGCCGACGTGCGCGTCGGCAGTGGATGTCTGAGGTTGGACTGTCATTTATTTGTACCGTTCGACTGTCTACGCAGGTTTGTGCGGGCTGAGCCGCGCCCGGCCGAGGGTGTCGGCCCGAGCACGGAGGAACGGTCAAAAAAGGCTGTCAGTGATCACACTCTTTCCCGGAGCAGGGATTACCGATTTCGAGTCGCCGATGTTTGCTCGGACGTCGAGCACATTAACAGCGGCCCCTCGGATGATCAATGACGTTTCTTCGACCCGATCGGGTCATCGCGGACCGCCCGTCCGGCGCCCTCGCGCTCGCCGCGACGCCTCCGCGACGGGCCTCCCGCCGGGAGCGTCCGCCCCCGCGAATCGCGCTCTGACCTCGCCTCCCCGCCGCGCGGGGGCGGACGGCCGCACCGCGCCGACCAAGTCACGACAGCTCGGTTGACTGGGCGTATCCACTTTCGTCAGCGACACGACGCGCGAGCCACGCTTCTGACCGCTTCTGGCCGCACCCTTCGAAGAACTGCGGGCGCACAGTAGTCGAGCACTGGCGTATCGTCACGACCGTGCGCCCCGACACGCGGCCGACCGTGAGGCGGAACCGGCTACGCGTTCGCGTTCCGGCGACGAAGCGGCGCTCGCCGAAATCCCAGAGACTTTCCCCGAAACGGCTTGCCCGCATTCATTTCCGGGCGTCCGCACACAAACCGGACGACGGCGTGCGGTACCGCCGCACAGGCGGATCTCGGCACCCCGTTTCCGAAGCCCTGGATGCGCCGATATGCGGGCGACGACCGCCGCCGCGCCGACGCAGAACGGCTCCGGTGAAGCGGCGCCGCCCCCGTCCGCTCCTCCAAAGTCACGACGCTGGCGCCTCCCGATCGGCCGAGGCGGGCCGGGCCGCACGTCTCCTCCGGGGCGGTGCGATGACCAGCGCCAGACCGATCAAGATCACCACTGCGCCGACCAGCTCGGCGACGCCGGGCCGTTCGCCGAGCCACGCCCATGCGGCGCTCATGCCCACGACCGGCACCGCCAGCGAATAGGGGGCGATCAGACCGGCCGGATAGAGCCGGAGCAGCGAGTTCCAAACGCCGAATCCGACGAGGGTGGCGAGGCCGACCAGATAGGCCAGGGCGAGCAAGGCTCCCGGCTTGAACGAGGTGAGCGCGCGGGTGACCTCGTCATGCCCCTCCACCGCGTACGACATGGCGGCCAGCGGCAGCGGCGGGATGATGCTCGACCACACCAGCAGCCCGAGCCCGGCGGGCGCGCCGGAGACCCGCGTGCAGACGTTGGAGGCCGCCCAGCAGACGGCGGACGCCACGACCAGCAGGAACGGACCGAGGGGCACCGCGCCGCCGCCGGCGGCGGCGATCAGCACCAGCCCGCCGGTGGCGATGGCCGTTCCGGCGATGCGCCGCCGACCGAGGCGCTCGCCGAGCAGGACGGCGGCCAACAGCAGGGTGAACATCGCCTGCGACTGCAGCACCAGCGACGACAGCCCCGCCGGCATGCCCAGATGGATGCCCAGGAACAGCAGCCCGAAGTACCCGACGCCGAGGAAGACCCCCACGGCGATGATCCACCGCCACTGGATCGGCGGGCGCCGGACGAACGCGATCGCGGGCACGGCCGTCAGCGCGAACCGCAGCGCGGCCAGCAGCAGCGGCGGGAACTCGCGCAGCGCCAGGTCGATGACGACGAAGTTGACGCCCCAGATGACGATGACGACCAGGGCCAGAGCGGTGTGGCGAGGGCGCACCCCGTTTCACCTCCCGTATGCACGCTCGTCCACCGCCGAACGGTCCGGGCGGTGCCGCGTCGCGCCGACGTCCTGGCGCCGGTCGCCATCCACGATGACGGTCGGTGCCGTGCCGGACTCGGAACGGGACGGATGCGCCTCTGGTCGCTCCGGGCGGTTCCGGATCGCCGGCCTGTGCGCGCGTCGCGGATGAGGTCCGCGCGGTCGATCGCCCGCTCGACCGTGCCCCGCGGTCGGCTCGCCGAACGGCGGTAGATCATGCGGACCAGTCGCTCCCGGTGTGGCCGAAGGCCGCGCGCGTCCTCGTCGGACTCGGCGCACCGCCGCCGGGCGGCGCCGGGCAACGATACCCTTCCCCGGGAGTGCTGACCAGGACGTCACAAATGTCCTGGTGCCGCGTCGGTTCCCGCAGAACGCGGCGTGCTCTGCCGATGTGAAAGGCGCAATCCGCGCCGGTGAAATCGCTCGGCCTCTTCAAGCCGCGGGTGCGACAGTCGAACGAGGCGGCGGTCCGTCCCACCGCAGGGCGGCCGGGCGCGCGCCGGGAGTCGCGGATCGCATGCGGAGTCTCGGCCGTCGGCGAGGGGCAAGCACACGATCCGCGACAGGGCACGGTCATGCTTTGCCGAACGGCCACGACGTTGGGGCCGGGCGGGATCGACGATGCTGGGAACAGGGCGGCGGCGTCACGCGATGCGCCGCCGGAGCAGGCTCGTCATCGTTGAGGAGCCTGGTCGCGCGGGGTCAGATGAGGCCCTGGGCGAGGATGGCGTCGGAGACGCTCTCGAAGCCGGCGATGTTGGCGCCCGTGACGTAGTCGCCGGGCGCGCCGTAGCGCTCTGCGGTCTCGTAGCACTTGTCGTGGACGGACTTCATGATGCGGGCCAGCTCGGCCTCGACCTTCTCGAACGTCCACCTCTCGCGGCCCGCGTTCTGCGCCATCTCCAGGCCGCTCACGGCGACGCCGCCCGCGTTGGCGGCCTTGCCGGGCGCGAAGGCCACGCCGGCCTCCTGGAAGAGGCGCACCGCCTCCGGCGTGGTCGGCATGTTCGCGCCCTCGGAGACGGCCTTGACACCGTTGCGGATGAGCGTGAGCGCGTCGGCGTCGTTGAGCTCGTTCTCGGTGGCCGAGGGGAAGGCGATGTCGGCGGGCACCTCCCAGACGCGGCCGCCCGGGACGTAGCGGGCGGACGGGCCGCGCAGCTCGGCGTATTCGCTGACCCGTCCCCGCCGGACCTCCTTGACCTCCTTGAGCAGGTCGAGGTCGATGCCCTTCTCGTCGACGACATAGCCGCCGGAGTCGGAGACGGTGATGACGTTGGCGCCCAGCGCCTGGGCCTTCTCCACCGTGTAGATCGCGACGTTGCCGGATCCGGAGACCACGACCTGCCGGCCCTCCAGGTCCTCGCCGCGCAGCTTGAGCATCTCGGCGGTGAACAGCACGCTGCCGTACCCGGTGGCCTCGGTGCGGCCCGCCGAACCGCCCCAGCCGATGCCCTTGCCGGTGAGGACGCCCGCCTCCCAGCGGTTGACCAGTCTGCGGTACTGCCCGAACAGGTAGCCGATCTCGCGGGCGCCGACGCCGATGTCGCCGGCCGGGACGTCGGTGTGCTCGCCCAGGTGGCGGTGCAGCTCGGTCATGAACGACTGGCAGAACCGCATCACCTCGGCGTCCGAGCGGCCGTGCGGGTCGAAGTCGCTGCCGCCCTTGCCGCCGCCCATGCTGAGCCCGGTGAGCGCGTTCTTGAAGATCTGCTCGAAGCCGAGGAACTTGACGATGCCGAGGTTCACCGTCGGGTGGAACCGCAGCCCGCCCTTGTAGGGACCCAGGGCGCCGTTGAACTCGATGCGGAAGCCGCGGTTGACGTGGATCTCGCCCTTGTCGTCCTGCCAGGGCACCCGGAAGATGATCTGGCGTTCCGGCTCGGTGACCCGCTCGATGATCTTGGCGTCGAGCAGCTCGGGGCGCCGGTCCAGCACGGGGGCGAGGGATTCGAGCACCTCTTTCACCGCCTGGTGGAACTCCGGTTCGCCTGGGTTGCGGCGCACGACCCGTTCGTACGCCTCGCGCAACGCGGCCTGGGTGGCGGGCGAGGCGGGCCTCCCTGGGGCCAGAGGCATGGGTGCTCCTTTCTAGCGGGGCTCGGTTCCGACTCCACCGAGTGGTACGGAAGCGACAAAAAGGATGCCCGTGGCGTGCGTCGGCGGACTCGTCTTCCGTCCGGCAGCACAGATCCCGGCAAGGCATCCGATTCAGTGCAATCTTCTCATGTTGCCCCGGCGGCACCGCGTGCGGCGGACTGCCTCGCACGCGGACGCCGACCCGGTCACGGTGGCACGTACGCTCGCGGGCGGGACCGCGTTCGAGCCGACGGCCGCGGCGTCCCGCCCGCAGGCAGGTCGTCGACGCCCCGAGCCTACCCGCCGACGGCCGTTGCTCGATCAGGCGCGCCGCACGCCGTCCGACCCGGGCCGCCCCGCGGGGGCCGCTCCGTCCCGGACGGATTGCGAATCTTCGGTCCCACCTCTTGACACGCAGGTCGAACGCTGGATTACTTAACCGAACCCAACCGAATGGTCGGTTGGTTATCAGGGTGACGGGAGCCTATGACGCACTCTTCCGACGCGGCCTTGGGACCCGCGCAGACGATGTTCGCCGCCGACCGGGCGTCACGCGCCCTCGGCATCGAGCTGCTGGAGGCCGGGAACGGCACGGCGACCCTCCGCATGACCGTGACCGCGCAGATGGTGAACGGGCACGGGATCGCGCACGGCGGTTACATCTTCCTCCTCGCCGACACCGCCTTCGCCTGCGCCTGCAACAGCTACGGCCCGGTGACCGTCGCGGCCAAGGCCGACATCACGTTCATCGCCCCCGCCCACGAAGGCGATGTCCTGCTGGCCGAGGCGCGCGAGCGCACCCGCTTCGGGCGCAGCGGCATCTACGACGTGCGCGTGACGCGCGGCGACCAGGTCATCGCCGAGTTCCGCGGGCACAGCCGCAGCATCAAGGAAGCGAAGGAGGCAGGATGACCAGTACCCCGACGAGCCCCGCGGGCAGCCGGCCGCGGCTGGGCGAGGCGCCTCCGGCCGAACTTCTGGACGCCGCTGAGCGGATGAGCCGCGAGGAGCTGCGCGAGCTCCAGCTGAAGCGCCTCCAGGCCACGCTGCGGCATGCGTACGACAACGTCGAGCTGTACCGGAGGAAGTTCGACGAGGCCGGGGTCAAACCCGAGGACTGCCGTTCGCTGGAGGACCTGGCCCGGTTCCCCTGCACCACCAAGGCCGACCTGCGCGACAACTACCCCTTCGGCATGTTCGCCGTGCCGATGGCGGACGTCCGCCGCATCCACGCCTCGAGCGGCACCACCGGCCGTCCCACCGTCGTCGGGTACACCGAGAACGACCTGTCCGTGTGGGCCGACGTCGTGGCACGCTCCATCCGCGCCGCCGGCGGCAGGCCGGGGCACAAGGTGCACGTCAGCTACGGCTACGGGCTGTTCACCGGCGGCCTCGGCGCGCACTACGGGGCCGAGCGGCTCGGCTGCACCGTCATCCCGGCCTCCGGCGGCATGACCGCCCGCCAGGTGCAGATCATCCGGGACTTCGAGCCCGAGATCATCATGGTCACCCCGACCTACATGCTGACGCTGATCGACGAGTTCGAACGGCAGGGCGTCGACCCGCGCAGCACCTCCCTGAAGGTCGGCATCTTCGGCGCCGAGCCGTGGACCGAGGAGATGCGCCGCGAGATCGAGGAGCGCCTCGACCTGCACGCGGTCGACATCTACGGCCTGTCGGAGGTGATCGGCCCCGGGGTGGCGCAGGAATGCGTGGAGACCAAGGACGGCCTGCACATCTGGGAGGACCACTTCTACCCCGAGGTGATGGACCCGGTCACCGACGAGGTGCTGCCCGACGGGCAGGAGGGCGAGCTGGTCCTGACCTCCCTCACCAAGGAGGCCCTGCCGGTCATCCGCTACCGCACGCGCGACCTGACCCGCCTGCTGCCCGGAACCGCGCGTCCCGCCTTCCGCCGCATGGAGAAGGTGACCGGCCGCTCCGACGACATGATCATCCTGCGCGGGGTCAACGTCTTCCCCACCCAGATCGAGGAGATCGTGCTGCGCACGCCCGGCGTGTCGCCGCACTTCCAGCTGCGGCTCACCCGCGAGGGCCGGATGGACCACATGGTCGTCCGGGCCGAGGCGCGCCCCGACGCGAGCCCCGAGGACCGCAGGGCCGCGGCCGCCGCGATCGCCAGGGGCGTCAAGGACGGCGTGGGCGTGACCGTCGGCGTCGAGATCGTCGACCCCGACACGCTGGAGCGCTCCGTCGGCAAGCTCCGCCGCGTGGTCGACCTGCGCCAGCGCTGATTCCGGCGTGCGCCTCGGTGCAGCGCCGCATCGAGGCGCACACACCCGGGGATGTCTCTGGCGCGGTGGGCTGCGGGATGCTTTGTGGGGGCGTCAGACGTCTGCGGGGAGTGTCTCCTGATCGGCGTCTTCGGCGGGGACGGTGCGTCTTCCCTGTGCTCGTTGCAGGGCGGACACCACCTCTGCGGGGCTGGGCGCGTTGAGCACTGCGGCAACGTAGGCGTCCGGTCGGATGACCCACACCTCCTCTGGCCGTGCCGCGAGCGCTTCGGCCAGTGCGCCCGTCACGTCGATGTCCGCCAACCGGACCAGCCGGACCGGGCCGCGCGCGGCCTGCGCGGCGGCCTGGCTGACGGCGTCGGTGTCGACGCCGTCCGTGGTCAGCAGCAGGAACCCGTCCCGGGCGATCTCCCTGAACCTGGTGCGCTGCGTTTCGGGGTCCGAGATCGGCACGTCCGGGGCGATGATTCCCGGGCCGGCCGGGGGCACGGCACCGCGCGGGGGCCTGCCGGTGAAGGGACGGGAGGGGTTCGGCGTGGTCAGCGGCGAGTCGACGTACCAGAACGGTTCCGACAGCCGGCCCGAGTCCACCTGAGCCACCGCCGCCGGATCGGTCAACGCGCGGGTCAGGATGTCCCGTCGGCGCCGCCGCTGCTCCTCGGTGCGCGGCACCAGGAAGTCCATGGTCGCGGAGGTGACCTCGAGGTTCTCCATGGTCGCGGCGTGCCGCTCGTCGTGGTAGCTGTCCAGCAGCTCTTCGTCCGCCCAGCCGCGCAGCACGTACGCGAGTTTCCACGCGGCGTTCTCCGCGTCGAAGACACCGGTGTTCAGGCCGCGCGCGCCGAAGGGCGCCACGAGGTGGGCGCTGTCGCCCGCCAGCAGCACGCGTCCGACGCGCATCCGGTTCACGGCCCGCGCGTGGAAGCGGTACACCGACTTCCACACGATCTCGTAGGGCCGGTCGCCGATGACGGTGCGGATCCGCTCGTCGAGCGCGCCGCTCTCCTCCTCGGCGGCCAGGTCGTAGTCGCCCGGGACCTGCCAGTCGATGCGGAAGGTGGAGTCCGGGCACGGGTGGATGAGGACCTGCCGGCCCGGGTTCCACGGCGGGTCGAAGTAGAACCGCCGCTCGTTCGCCCAGCCGGGCAGGTCGGCCTTGATGTCGCAGATGAGGAACAGGTCGTCGAAGGACTGCCCGTCGAACGTCACGCCGAGCGCCGCCCGCACCCGGTCCCCGCGGGCGCCCGTGCACGCCACGGCGTAGTCGGCCGTCACCTCCACCTGGCCCTGCGGGGTCCGGCAGGTCAGCACGACGCCCGTGTCGTCCTGGGCCACGTCGACGACCTCGTGGCCCCACCGGACGTCGATCAGGGGCCGGCGGGCGATGCACTCGTCGAGGATCTGCTCGGTCCGCGCCTGGGAGATGTTGACGAACGGCGGGAACGGCGAACGCCCCGGGTCGGTCAGGGTGTAGGAGAACAGCTCCTGGTCCTTGTAGAAGGTCCGGGCGGTGGCCCAGGTGACGCCCTCGTCGGCGATGCGCGCGCCCGCGCCGACCGACTCCCACACGTCGACCACGTCCCGCTGCTGGCAGATCGACTTCGAGCCGATCGGATCGCGTTCGGGACGCGTGTCGAGGACGGTGACGGGGACGCCCCATCGGGCGAGCAGCAGCGCCGTGGTCTGCCCGGTCGGCCCGTTGCCCACGACCGCGACTCTTCCGGCCGTCGGTTCGTCGATCCGGCTCACCTTGGTCTCGTCCATCGCACTCGCCCGCCGTTCTCAGTCCTGCAGCTGGTCCCAGACCTCGCGGTCACGGGCCGGGGTCCAGATCCGGGGCCGTTCGATCCCCGACAGCTCGTCCCAGAGCCGGGAGACGTTGAACGGCAGGCAGTGCTCGAAGATCGGCCAGTGGCCGTAGGTGTCGTAGAGGGCGGCGTGGGTGCGGTCGAAGGCCTCCTTGAGGGTGCCGCCCGCCTCGTGGACGGCGCCGACCTCGCGCAGCATGACCTGCAGGAAGTGCCGGGTCTGCCCGATCGCGGCCGCCACGCCGTCCTCGCCTCGGGTGACGGCGCCGCGCCCGCCGACGAGCTGCCGCGCGCCGAACGCCTCGACCGCGTCGAGCGTCGAGGTGGACCACTCCCGGTGGTAGGCGTCCCCGGTGTACAGCGCCGCCTGGGCCTCGACGAGGTCGCCCGCGTAGAGGATCCGCTGCTTCGGCAGCCAGGCCACGATGTCGCCTTCGGTGTGCCCGCGTCCGCAGTACTGCAGGACGAGGTTCCCGCGGTCGCCGCCGAGGTCGATGGTGAGCCGGTCGCTGAAGGTCAGCGTGGGCCAGGTGAGCCCCGGGACGGTCTCGGCGCCCCGAGCCAGCCGCGGCATCCGGGCGAACTCGCTCTCCCAGTCCTCCTTGCCGCGTTCGGCGATCAGCGCCCGGGTGTTCTCGTGCGCCACGATGACGTCGGCGTCGAACGCCGAGGCGCCCAGGGTGCGGACGGCGTGGTAGTGCGACAGCACCAGGTAGCGCACCGGCTTGTCGGTGTGCTCGCGCAGTTTGGCCAGCCACTCCCTGGCGGTGACCGGCGTGGCCCTCGCCTCGAAGCAGACGAGGAAGTCCTCGCCCTCGATCGCGCCGACATTGGGATCGCCCTCGGCGGTCAGCGCGTAGACCCCCTCGGCCAGCACCTCGAGGGTCTCTTGCTTCTCGTCGAGATCGGCCGACGATGCGAACGCCTTGCGCGCCACGGTCCACCCCCATTTAGTCAAGGCTTTGATTAACTTTCCCGCGAGAGTAGCGCGCGTCACACCCTCCTGGGAACCCCCCATCGCGACACCGCGCACGGCACCGGCCCGCCGGCCAGCGCCTAGACTCGGCACATGACCGCGCGGCCTGCCGACCTGGAGGAGCTGACCTACCTCTCCTTCGTGGACTACGCCGTGGCGAAGACGGCCGACGCCCTCCCGTCCATCGACCCCACCGCGATGCGGCTCGTGCTGACCCTGCACCGGGTGACGAGCGCGCTGGTGTACGACCTGGAGTCGTCGGTGCACCGGCCCAACGGCTCCAGCTGGCCGGGCTTCCGGGTGATGTTCGCGCTCTGGGTCGCCGGGCCGCAGGAGTCCAAGCGGGTCGCCGAGCTGTCCGGGATGAGCCGGGCCGCGGTCTCCGCCCTCGTCAAGACCCTGGAGCGGGACGGGCTGGTGCGGCGCGCCCAGGCCGCGCACGACCGCAGGGCGGTGCAGCTCAGCCTGACCGAGGCGGGACGCCAGACCATCGCCAGGGTGTTCCAGGCGCACAACGAGCGCGAGCAGGCGTGGGCGAGCGTGCTCAGCGAGGACGAGCGGGCGACGTTGATCGGCCTGCTGGAGAAGCTCATGCACAGCACCGAGGCCACCGCCTCGAAGAAGCGGTTCTGAGGCGCCGGGACCCGCCCCCCTCGCGCGCCGGACCATGCCGAGAGGCGCCCCTTCCACGGCGACGGCGCTTTCATGCTGGCCACGCGGCATTTGAGTCCAATTTGTGACTCACCACACTCTTGCCGGAGACAGTGTGATCCGCATAACTTCCGTGGGCACCAGAACAACCCGTTCGATTATCGAACAGGAGCCATCATGCGGCGACGCGCTGTTACGGCCACCGTGGCGGGTTTCCTCCTTCTGACAGGCTGTGCCGAGAAATCCCAGGAGACGGAGAGCGGTGGCTCCGGCACCGGGGACATCACGATCGGAGCGGTCCTCGACATCACCGGCGCGGGCGCCACCCTCGGCGGTCCGGAGAAGCAGGCCCTGGAACTGCTCGCCGAGCAGACCAACGCGGCGGGCGGAGTGAACGGCCGGAAGATCAAACTGATCATCGAGGACAACCAGTCCACCGAGGACGGCGCGGCCAAGGCGATGACGAAGCTCGTCTCGCAGGACAAGGCCGACATCATCATCGGCGCCAGCCGCAGCGGGCCCAGCCTGGCCATGGGCGCCATCGCCGAGTCCAGCAAGATCCCGATGATCTCGCTCGCGGCCAACGTCAAGATCACCGAAGGCAAGCGCTGGGTCTTCAAGACCGCCCAGAACGACGCGGTCGTGCTGCAGAACATCATCGACTACTCCGCGGCCCAGGGCTGGAAGAAGCTCGGCCTGATCCGGGACGCCTCCGGCTACGGCGAGGGCGTCGGGGAGCAGCTCAACGAGCTCGGCAAGCCGAAGGGCGTCTCGGTGGTCCGCACCGAGAAGTTCGCGCCCGACGCGACCGACTTCACCGCGCAGATGGTCAACATCCGCGACGCCAAGGCCGACGTCAACCTCATCTGGGGCATCCCGCCCGCGGCGGGCCTCGCCCAGAAGTCCTACCGGCAGCTGGGCATCAAGACCCCGGTGTTCCAGAGCCACGGCGTCGGCAACCAGGCGTTCCTCGACACCGCCGGCGACAGCGCCGACGGCGTGCTGCTGCCGCTCGGCCGGCTCCTGGTCGCCGACCAGCTTCCCGACGGCGACCCGCAGAAGCAGGTGCTGACCAAGTTCGCGTCCGACTTCACCGCCAAGTACAAGACGCCGCCCTCGACGTTCGCCGGCCACGCCTACGACGCCTTCAAGCTCGCCATCGACGCCTTCCAGAAGGTGGGCACCGACAAGGCCAAGGTCCGCGACCACCTGGAGAACGTGAAGGGCTTCGTCGGCGTCAGCGGCGTGTTCAACATGTCGCCCCAGGACCACTCCGGCCTGGGCAAGGACGCCCTGGCGATCGTGAAGGTCGAGGACGGCAAGTGGAAGCTGGTGGACGCCAACCGTGGCTGACCTCCTCCAGTTCGTCGTCGCCGGACTCGCCCAGGGCGGGGCGTACGCCCTCATCGCGATCGGCTTCGTGTCGATCTTCGCGGTGAGCGGCGTCATCAACCTCGCCCAGGGCGAGTTCGCCGCGCTGGCCGGCCTGTGCGCGATCAGCGCGGCGGGCGCGGGCCTGCCGCTGCTCCCCGCGCTGCTGGTGGCGGTGGCGGTCGTGGCGGCCGTGGCGATCGCCATCGAGCGGCTGGCGATCCGGCCGGTGCGGCGCATGACCACGCTCACGTCGATCATCCTCACGCTCGGCGTCTCCACCGCGCTCAAGGCCGTCATGCTGCTGATCTGGGGGCCGCAGGGGCACACGCTGCGCGCGTTCCCCGGGTCGGACCTGACCGTGGCCGGCGTCTCCATCCGGGCCCAGGAGCTGTGGATCCTCGCCGCCTGCGCCCTGGTCGGCGGGGCGGTCTGGTGGTTCTACGAGCGCACCCTGCACGGCAAGGCGCTGCGGGCCTGCTCCGAGCAGCCCGTCGCGGCCCGGCTGATCGGCATCTCGCTGACGAAGGCGTCGCTGGTGTCCTTCGGCATCGCGGGCGTCACCGGCGCGGTGGCCGGGGTCGTCACCAGCCCCATCTACTCCTCCTCCTGGGAGATCGGCCTGACCCTCGGGCTGAAGGGGTTCGTCGCCGCCACGCTCGGCGGGCTGCTGTCGGTCCGGGGCGCGATCCTCGGCGGGATCCTGCTGGGCGTGCTGGAGAACCTCGTCGCCGGATACGTCGCGACCGGGCTGCGGGACGCCGTGGCCTTCGTCGTGCTCATCGCGATCCTGCTGGCCCGTCCCGGCGGACTGGTCAAGCACACGGAGGCGCGCGTCTGATGAAGAGATCGGACTTCGTCGCGATCGCGGCGCTGGCGGCGGTGTTCGCGGTCTTCCCCCTCGTGGTGCCGACCGCCCTGGTCAACATCGGCGTGTACGCGCTGATCTACGCGCTGACCGCGATCGGCCTCACCCTGCTCATGGGGCTGGCCGGGCAGGTCAGCCTGGGGCACGCGGCGTTCTTCGCGATCGGCGCCTACACCCAGGCCATCCTCGTCACCCGGTACGGCGTGCCGCTGCCGGCGGCGGCGATCGCCGCCGTGGGGCTGGCCATGCTCGCCGCGCTGCTCATCGGCCTGCCGCTGCTGCGGCTGCGGGGGCACTTCCTCGCGCTCGCCACCCTCGGCCTCGGCATCGTCCTCGCCGTGTCCGTCAACGAGATGGAGTTCACCGGCGCCACCACGGGGATCTTCGGGATCCCCAAGCCCGAGTTCGGCGGCCGGCTCTACGACTCGCCCGAGGAGTACTTCTGGCTGATGGCCCCGATCGTGCTGGTCGGCCTCCTTTTGGCCCGCGGGATCGTGGAGAGCCGGATCGGCCGGGCGCTCAGCGCGGTCAACGACTCCGAGGTGGCGGCCGAGTCGCTCGGCGTCGACACGTTCCGGCTGCGGCTGCAGGTGTTCGTGCTGTCGGCCGGATACGCCGGGCTCGGCGGCGTGTTCTACGCCCACTGGCTCGGCGTGGTCAGCCCGAGCGCGGCCCACTTCTCCATGTCGGTCGAGTTCCTGCTGATCAGCGTGCTCGGCGGGCTCGGCACGGTCTGGGGGGCGCTCACCGGCGCCTTCGCCGTGGAGTTCCTCGACGAGGCGATGCGGGAGTTCATCCCCGTGCTCGTCCCGGGGGCGGCCGGCGAGGTGCAGCTCGTGGGCTTCGGGATCGTGCTCGTGCTCATCGTGGTGCTCCTGCCCGGCGGTCTGCACCAGGCGACCCGCCGGCTGTTCGCCCGGCGCCGTCCCGCCGCCGTCCCCGTCTCGTCCGGGGACGGGGAACCGGAGCCGCGGCGCGCCGCCCGTCCCGAACGGGGCTCGCCGCTGCTGGAGGTGCGCGGGCTCACCAAGCGGTTCGGCGGCGTGGTCGCGGTGGACGACGTGAGCCTCGACGTGCGGGCGGGCGAGATCGTCGCGCTGATCGGCCCGAACGGCGCCGGCAAGACCACCTGCTTCAACATGATCAGCGGCGTGCTGGAGCCCACCTCCGGCGAGGTGACGGTGAACGGCGTGCGCACCGACGGGCGCAAGCCCCACGTGTTCGCCCGGGCCGGGGCCACCCGCACCTTCCAGAACCTGCAGGTGTTCCGCTCCTCGACCGTGCTCGGCAACGTCAAGGTGGGCCGTCACCTGCGCAGCCGCGCCGGGCTGCTGCGGGGGGCGCTCACGCTGCCGGCCCGCGCCGAGGAACGCATGATCACCGCGGCGGCGGTCCGCTGCCTGGACGCCGTGGGCCTCGCCGAGCACGCCGGTCAGATGGCGGTGGACCTGCCGTTCGGGCTGCAGCGGCGGATGGAGATCGCGCGGGCGCTCGCCCTCGAACCCGATCTGCTGCTGCTCGACGAGCCGATGGCGGGCCTGTCGGGCGCCGAGCGCCGGGAGCTGGCCGCGCTGCTGCGCCGGCTGCGCGAGGACGGGATGGCGATCGTTCTCGTCGAACACGACGTGGCGGCGGTGCTCTCGCTCGCCGACCGGGTCGCGGTGCTCGACGACGGCAAGCTGATCGCCTTCGGCCCGCCGGACGAGGTCCGCCAGGACCCGGCGGTCATCGCCGCCTACCTCGGAGAGGACGCGGATGTTCGAGACTAGGGGTCTGCGGTCGGGCTACGACAATCTGGAGGTGCTGCGCGGCGTCGACCTGTCCCTCGCCGAGGGGGAGCTGGTCGCCCTGCTCGGCGCCAACGGCGCGGGCAAGACGACGCTGCTGCGCACGGTCTCCGGGCTGCTGCGGCCCTTCGGCGGCACGGTGCGGCTGGACGGCCGCGACATCGGCGGGCTGCCCGCCGAGAAGGTCGCCGCCGCGGGGCTCGCGCACGTCCCCGAGAACCGGCTGGTGTTCCCGTCGCTGACCGTCACCGACAACCTCGCGCTCGGCGCCTGGACCCGTCCCCGCACCCGCGCCGAGGACATCGAGCGGATGCTCGACCTGTTCCCCCGCCTGCGGCAGCGGCTCGGCCAACCCGCCGGAACCCTGTCGGGCGGCGAGCAGCAGATGCTCGCGATCGCGCGGGGGCTGATGGCCCGGCCCAAGGTGCTCGTGCTGGACGAACCCAGCCTGGGGCTGGCCCCCAAGGTGGTCGGCGACATCTTCGCCGCCTTGGCCCGGCTCCGCCACGAGCTGACGATCCTGCTCGTCGAGCAGAACGCCCGGGCCGCCTTCAAAGTGGCCGACCGGGTCCTCGTCATGGACCGCGGAAAGATCGTCATGTCGGGCACCCCCGAGGAGCTCGCCGACGACGCCCAGATCAAACAGGCCTATCTCGGTGGCGGATTCTGAGCGGCGGCCGGGGACAGCGTCGTCCTCGGCCGCCTCAGGGCAGTTCGGCCGCGACGGCCCGGGCCGCCCGCTGGAGGCGCGCGGCGATGGCGGGCTCGTCCGTCTCCACGCCGGTGGTGTGGACGACCGCTATCGCCGCCACCGTGCCCCGCGTTCCGCTGACGATGGGCACCGCCACGGAGGCCATTCCCGGCAGCACCTCGCCGCGCGTGGACGCGTATCCCCGCAGCCGGGCCTCGCCGACCTCCGGGCGCTCCCCTGGTTTGGCGGGCATGCCCGCCAGCAGCGCGAGGCCCGGGGCGCCCGCGTTGATGGAGTGGCGCGTCCCGGGACGCTGCGCCACGACGGCCACCGACTGCCGGGGCTCGACGCTGAGCAGCGTGATGCACTCCTCGCCGTCCGGCACCACGACGAAGCAGGTCATGCCCAGCTCATTGGCGACCGCGGCGAGTTCGGGGAGCGCCGCCGTGTGCAGGTCCTTGGAGACCCCTCGGGCCAGGGTCGCCAGGCCGATGCCCGGCGCGTAGGCGCCGTTCTCGCGGCTCACCAGCCGGTGGTCTTCCAGCGTCCGGAGAATGCGATAGACGATGGATCGGTGCACCCCCAGCGCGGCGGCGATCTCGGCCGTGGTGAGCGGGTGCTCGGCCTCCGCCAGTATCTCCAGCACCTGGATACCGCGGTCCAGCGTCTGGGAATATGGCGTCGCAGCGGGCATGGCCTTCTCTCTATAAGAACACGTCACTCCATTATCGAATAGCCGCCGATTCATCGTCAAACCATTCGCATTCCCACCGGGCGGTCACCGGACGACGTCGGGGCGTCTCCCACGCTCGCCTCGCCGCTTCGTTGGCGCGTGGTGACAGCCGCGGGCGCCCATGCGGTGCACACCCCTTGAAGCATCACGCGCCCTCGAAGTCGCCGGCGGGGCACTCTGCGTTAGTGCAGATGACGGGCTCCGGCTTCACCTCACACCGCATGTACGAGTTCCTGATGGGCCGATGACGCTCCGTCACATCGGCGAAAGGATGAGCACGCGCGAAGTCACCCGCCCTCATCCTTGGAGGGCCAGAAAGGCGTGGCGGAGATCAGCAGAAACTCAAGCTCCGGCGAAGTGCGCGACCGATTCCACGGGCGCTTTCGAGCAGTGGCCACGGTGGCGTCGAACAGCTCCGCCCAGGGTCCGTGCAGGTCGAAATGGCGGGATCAGAAAGGGTCAGGTGGCCGGCACGGTCGCCGACTCGGCGGATCCCGTGTCCTGCTCGGGGCGTCCGGCGGTCCGTTGCTCCGCGGCGTACCGCCGGTCGTAGGCGGCCCGCGCGGCCATGATCGCCTCCTGGTGCCGCCGGGCCCAGTCGGCGAGCTCGGCGAACGCCCCTCGCAGCTCACGGGCCATCTGCGTCGCGGTGTACTCCACCCGCGGGGGCACCGTCGGGAAGACCGTCCGCACGACGAGCCCGTCGCGTTCGAGGTTGCGCAGGGTCAGCGTGAGCATGCGTCGGCTGATGCCCTCGATGCCGCGCTCGAGCTCGGTGAATCGCATCGGACCGCGCGCGACGAGCAACAGCACGATCTGGACGCTCCACTTGCCCGCGACGCTGTCGATGATTTCCCGAATCGGGCAGGCGACAGGGTGAATGTCCTGGTCGGTCACACGCGAGTTCCCCTGTGACACGAAAATTCCTCCTTCCGCCCGCCTTCACGGTGACAGAAGATGTGCCCGGTAACAAGACGTCCCCTAGGGCCACGGCTTGTTCCGGGGCCTGTCCGGTAGTGGGCGCACGTCGCCACCGGCGGTCACGGCCCGGGGATATGAGGCATCGCCGAGGCCCGGCCGTTCCGACAGTCGACGGTGCTCACCCACGACCGCGGCCTGCGACGCGCTCCGACTTCACCGAGGAAAGGAGAGGGAACGACAGTGGTCGCCTCCACCGCCTCCCCCACGAGATCGGGACCGGGTCAGCGCATCGCGCTTCTGGCGCTGGCCCAGTTCGTGATCACGCTCGACTTCAACATCGTCTTCGTGGCCCTCCCCGACATCGGCAGGGAGCTGGGCTTCACCGCGCACACGCTGCAGTGGGTGGTGAACGCGTATGTGGTCGCGCTCGGCGGCCTCCTGCTGTTCGGCGGACGGGCGGCGGACCGCCTCGGCGCGCGGCGGATGTTCGTTCTCGGCATGCTGCTGTACGCGGGCTCCTCGCTCGTCGGCGGCCTCGCGAACGCCCCGGGGCCGCTGGTCGGCGCGCGCGCCGTCCAGGGCGTCGGCGGAGCGCTGCTCACCCCCGCGACCTTGCGCCTCATCTTCACCTGCTTCGACGAGGGGCCGATGCGCAACCGCGCATTGGTGATCTACGGCGCGATCGGCGGCGCCGGCCTGTCGGCGGGTGCGCTGCTCGGCGGCGTCCTCGCCGACTACGCGGGCTGGGCGTGGATCTTCTTCATCAACGTCCCGCTCGCCGCCCTCGGCGCGGCGCTCGCGCCGGCCGTGCTGCCCGCCTCGCCGCCGCCGGGCGGCGACCGGAAGTTCGACGTCCTCGGCGCGGCGCTGGCCACGGCGGCGGCCACGCTCGTGGTGTTCGGTCTCGCCACCGGGCCGGACGCGGGCTGGGCGACCTTCAGCGGTGCGGGCTGCCTGGCCGTCGGCGCGGTGCTGCTCGCGGTGTTCCTCGTGGTCGAGGCGCGCAGCCGAGACGCGCTGATGCCGCTGCGGCTGCTCGGACACCGCGGCCTCGCGGTCACCATGGGCGCCGCGTTCTTCTACCAGGGCAGTCTGACCGGCGTCTATTACCTGTTCACCACGTACCTGCAGGACGTGCTGAGCTACAGCCCGATGTCGGCGGGCCTCGCCTTCCTCCCCCCGACGCTCATCTCCATGGTGTTCGCCATGAAGGTCAGCACCGCCTTCCTCAACAAGCGCGGTCTCCGCACGACGATGTTCCTCGGTGTGCTGGTGACCGGTGCGGGCGCGGCGATCCTCGCATTCGCCTTCGTGCCCGACGGCTCGTACTGGCTGCTGCTGCCCGGCTTGGCGATCTGGTCGATCGGCGGCGCGCTGGCGATTCCCGCCATCCTGGCGGGCGCGGGCGCCGGCGTGGCGGCCCTGGAGCAGGGCGTCGCCTCGGCGATGGCCATGACGTCCCGGCAGGTCGGCGGCGCCGTGGGCCTGGCCGCCCTGGTCGCGGTCGCCACCACTGGGCTGCACGCCGAGCAGGGCGCCGTCCCTCCGGTCGATGAGCTGCTGGACGGCCTGCAGGCCGCTGGATGGGCGGGCGGCGTCGCCCTCATCGCCGCGGCGTTCCTGTGCCTGCTCTTGGAGAAGCCGAAGCCGGCGGACGTCCAGAAGGAAGCGGCCAGTGTCACGAGCTCTGTCAGAGAGCACGTGGACGACACCCATGCCGCCGACCGCGTTGAAGAGTGACACCGCGAAGAGAGGCGATGCGCACGCATCGTCCCCCCTGAACAGCGACATGAACGGCAGCCGATTCACTGACGGAGCAAGTGGCGGGCGCGCTCAAGGGCGAGGTTGCCGGGGCCGGTGTCGACCGGCAGCAGCGGCTCGATCCTGGCCCAGACGGCTCGGTCAGCTCGTGATCGGTCAGCTCGTGTCGTTGAACCAGGGCCGCCATCAAGCCGCAACCACAAGATCCAGATCCGCACAACAGACCCTAGGCGGCGGGGGCGTGGCGGGCGATCTCCGCGCGGGTGGGCGGTTCGGCGCCCTGGCGGGTGCAGGTGATCGCGGCGACGGTCGCGGCGGCCCGCAGCATGTCCCGCAGGGACGTCCGGTCGAGCCGGGCGAGCCGTGCGCGCCGGTCCCCGCCGAGCAGGTCGGCGTTCGCGAGCCAGTCGAGCATGCCGGCGGTGAACGCGTCGCCGGCGCCGACGGTGTCGACGACGTCCACGGGAAGCGCGGGCTGCCGGACCTGCGCGGCGGCCGTCATGCCGACGGCCCCCTCGCCGCCGAAGGTGACGACGACGAGCGCCGGGCCCGCCGCGAGCCAGCGGCGGGCCGCGTCGGCGCCGTCCTCCCCGGGATACAGCCAGGCGAGGTCCTCGGCGCTGACCTTCACGATGTCGACCATGCTCACCTGGCGTTCGACCCGCGCCACCGCCTCCCGCCGCGGCGGCATGAGGGACGGGCGGATGTTGGGGTCGAGCGAGAGGGTCACCGCCCCGCGCGCGTGCTCGGCGGCCAGCAGCGCCTCCAGCGCGTCCGCCCCCGGTGTCAACGCGGTGGCGAGCGAGCCGGTGTGCAGGGCTAGGCACCCGGGGTCGACAGCGGGCGGCTCGCGGACGTCCCAGGCGATGCGGAAGTCGTAGTCGGCGGCCCCGTCGGCGTCGACGGTGGCGATCGCGAGGCTGGTCGGTCCGTGCGCTCCGGGGAGGGGCCGGACGTCGACCCCGGCGCCCTCCAGGTGCTCGGACAGGATGCGGCCGAGGGTGTCGTCGCCCAGGTGGGTGGCCAGGACGACGCGGGCGCCGAGGCGGCCGAGCCCCACCGCGACGTTGGCCGGACTGCCGCCGGGCAGGCAGGCGAACTCGCGCCCGCCGGCGGGCCCGACCAGGTCAATCAAGGCTTCACCCACGACCGTGATCACTTGTGTTCCTCCGAACCGACCGTTGACACGCGCAAGCAAGCCTGTAGTATCCGTCACATCATGTCAACGTTGACGTCATCGTTGTCACCCGGAAGAGCCGGCCCGCGCTGACGGACCACCCCCGGCCCGCGCCCTCCCGGCCCACAGCCTCAGCCGTGCCGCGCGTCCTTCCGGGCTGTCCCCCACCCCGATCCCGAACTGGGAGGCCTCACATGACGTACAGGCGCGACCGCTTCCCCCGGCTGAGAGCGGTGGTCGCGATGGGCACCGCGGTGGCGCTGGCCGCCACCGGGTGCGCCGGTGCCGGCGGCGGTTCCTCCGACGGCAAGGCCGTCGTCACCATCGCCACCGTCGCGAACCCGCAGATGCAGGACATCGAGAAGCTGTCCCAGGAGTTCGAGAAGGCCAACCCGGACATCGACCTGAAGTTCTCGATCCTCCCCGAGAACGAGCTGCGCGACCGCGTCACCCAGGACATCGCCACCAAGGCCGGCCAGTACGACGTCGTGACGATCGGCACCTACGAGACGCCGATCTGGGCCAAGAACGGATGGCTGACCAAGCTGGACTCCTACGCCTCGACGCCCGAGTACGACGTCGGCGACATCATCGCCCCGGTGAAGGAGGCGCTGTCCTACAACGGCGGTCTTTACGCCGTCCCCTTCTACGGCGAGTCGTCGTTCCTGATGTACCGCAAGGACCTGTTCGACAAGGCCGGTCTGAAGATGCCCGAGCAGCCGACCTGGCAGCAGGTCGCCGAGTTCGCCGCCAAGCTGGACGACCCGGACGGCAAGGTGGCGGGCATCTGCCTGCGCGGCCTGCCGGGCTGGGGCGAGGTCATGGCGCCGCTGACCACGCTCATCAACACTTTCGGGGGACGCTGGTACGACACCCAGTGGAACGCGCACCTGACCGACCCGGCCACCAAGGAGGCCGTGAAGTTCTACGTCGACCTGGTGCGCGAGCACGGCGAACCGGGGGCGCCCAACGCCGGGTTCACCGAGTGCATGACCGCGTTCGGCCAGGGCAACGCCGCCATGTGGTACGACGCCACGGTGGCCGCGTCGTCCCTGGAGGACGCCAAGACCAGCAAGGTCGCCGGCAAGGTCGGCTACGTCAAGGCGCCGGTCGTCAAGACCCGCAACTCCGGATGGCTGTGGGCGTGGTCGCTGGCCATGCCCGAGACGTCCAAGCACAAGGACGCCGCGTGGAAGTTCATGCAGTGGGCGACGTCCAAGGAGTACATCCAGCTCGTCGGCCGGCGGCTCGGCTGGGAGCGGGTGCCGCCGGGCACCCGCCGGTCCACCTACCAGATCCCCGAGTACACGAAGGCGGCGGCCGCTTTCGCGGACCTGACGCTGGAATCGATGAACTCGGTCGACCCCAAGCAGCCGGGTCTCGAGCCCCAGCCGTGGGTGGGCGTCCAGTACGTCGCCATCCCCGAGTTCCAGGACCTCGGGACGAAGGTGTCGCAGGAGATCTCGGCGGCGATCGCGGGCAAGCAGAGCGTCGACCAGGCGCTGGACAAGGCCCAGCGGTACGCCGAGGAGACCGCGCAGAAGGCGGGGCTGAAGAAGTAGCAGCGCCGAAGCGGCGGCGCGGCCCCCTCCGGCGCGCCGCCGCCCCCTCCCACCCCTCAGGAGAACAACGATGACCGCGACGGTCACCGCGCCCGCCGTCCGGAGGGCGCCGAAGAAAGACGCGTCCCCGCCCCGTCCGCGCGGGCGGTGGAGGCGGCGGCTGCCGCTGCTGCCCGCGCTCGTGCTCACCATCGCCCTGACCCAGGTGCCCTTCGTGTTCACGCTGTGGTACAGCGTGCACTCGCGGAACCTGCTGCGTCCGGGCACCGACCGTTTCGTCGGGCTGGCCAACTACGCCAAGGTCTTCACCGACTCCGCCTTCCGCAACGCCGCCGTGAACACCGTGGTGCTGACCTCGAGCGCGGTCGTGCTGTCGATGCTGCTCGGCGTGGCGCTGGCCATGCTGCTGGACCGCAGGTTCTTCGGCCGCGGCATCGTGCGGACGATGCTGATCACGCCGTTCCTGGTGATGCCCGCCGCGGCGGCGCTGCTGTGGAAGACGTCGATGCTCAACCCGGTCTACGGGCTGCTGAACTGGGCGCTGTCGCCGTTCGGCGTCGGGGACCTGGACTGGGCCAGCCGGTACCCCATGGCGACGATCGTCATGGTCCTGGTCTGGCAGTGGACGCCGTTCATGATGCTGATCGTCCTGGCCGGGCTGCAGAGCCAGTCGCCGGAGGTCCTGGAGGCCGCCCGGGTCGACGGGGCCGGCTGGTGGCAGACCTTCCGCTTCGTCACTCTTGCGCATCTGCGCCGGTACATCGAGCTGGGCATCCTGCTGGGCTCGATCTACGTGGTGCAGACCTTCGACGCGATCTTCATGATCACCCAGGGCGGTCCGGGCCAGGCGACCACCAACCTGCCGTACTTCATCTACCTGAAGGCGTTCCGCGGCTTCGAGCTCGGGGAGGCCGCGGCGCTCGGCGTCGTCGTGGTCGCCGCGACCATCGTCATCGCCACGTTCGCCCTCCGGTTGATCTCCAATCTGTTCTCCTCCGAGGGGATGGGCGCATGAGCATCGGACGTTCCCCGGCCGCGGGGTCCCGGCTGCCCCGGCTGCTGCTGGGCCTGGTCGCCTGGACGGCCGGCCTGCTGTTCTTCTTCCCGGTCCTGTGGATGTTCCTGACCGGGTTCAAGCACGAGTCGCAGGCGTCCACCGATCCGCCCACGTGGCTGTTCACGCCCACCACCGAGCAGTACGAGGCCATCTTCGCCCGGGACTTCGCGCCCTTCCTCGTCAACTCGGCGACGTCCTCGCTGCTGTCGACGCTGCTGGTGCTGGCGCTGGCCGTGCCGGCCGCCTACGCCCTGTCGCTCGCGCCCGTGCCGAAGTGGCGGGACGTGCTGTTCTTCTTCATCTCGACGCGCATGATGCCCGCGGTCGCGTCCATCGTGCCGCTCTACCTGATCGCCAAGAGCCTCGGCGTGCTTGACAACATCACCATGCTTTCGCTGGTCTACACGGCGATGAACCTGCCCATCGCCGTGTGGATGCTGCGCTCGTTCCTGATGGAGATCCCGCGCGAGGTGCTGGAGGCGGCCCGCGTGGACGGCGCGAGCCTGCCGGTCCAGCTGACCCGGATCGTCCTGCCGATGATCGCGCCGGGGCTCGCCGCGACCGCGCTGATCTGCTTCATCTTCGCGTGGAACGAGTTCTTCTTCGCGGTCAGCCTCACGGCGACCCGGGCGGCCACGGTGCCGGTGTTCCTCGTCGGGTTCATCACCAGCGAGGGCCTGTTCTGGGCGCGGCTGTCCGCGGCGTCGACCCTGGCGGCCCTGCCGGTCGTCATCGCCGGGTGGGTCGCGCAGAAGCAGCTGGTCCGCGGTCTGTCTCTGGGGGCGGTGAAGGGATGAAGGCGATCGTCATCGAGCGGCCGGGGCGGCTGTCCCTGGAGACGGTGCCCGACCCGGCGCCGGGGCCGCGCGAGGTGGTGGTCGCGGTCGCGGCGTGCGGCATCTGCGGCACCGACCTGCACATCCTGGACGGCGAGTACACCTCTCCCTACCCGATCGTGCCCGGGCACGAGTTCGCCGGCGAGGTGGTGGCCGTCGGGTCCGAGGTCGGCGAGCTCGCCGTCGGCGACCGGGTCGCCGTGGACCCCTCGCTGCCCTGCAAGGAGTGCGACTTCTGCGGCACCGGGCGCAGCAACCTGTGCGAGCGGTTCAACGCGATCGGCGTCAGCCGTCCCGGCGCCGCCGCCGAGTACGCCGTCGCGCCGGCCGCCAACTGCCACCGCATTCCCGACGGCATGCCGCTGGAGCACGCCGCCCTCATCGAGCCGCTGTCGTGCGCCGTGCACGGCTTCGACCTGCTGCCGCGCCGCCCCGGCGACCACTACCTCATCTACGGCGCCGGCACCATGGGGCTGCTCATGCTGCAGCTGGCGCGGCGCAGCGGCGCCGCCTCGGTGAGCGTCGTCGACCTCAACGAGGAGCGCCTCGACACGGCGCGCCGGCTCGGCGCCGACGAGGTCGCGCGGAACGCCGACGCGTTCGACCGGCCGCGCGGGTGGGAGACCGTCATCGACTGCACGGGCGCCGTGCCCGCCATCGAGGACGGGCTGACCCGGGTGCGGCGCGGCGGCACCTTCCAGTTCTTCGGCGTGGCCGCCGCGGACGCCACCGCGCGGGTGTCGCCGTTCCGGATCTACAACGACGAGATCACCCTCGTCGGCAGCATGGCGGTCCTGCACAGTTTCGGGCGGGCGGTGGAGCTGCTGGCGTGCGGGGCCGTGGACGCCTCTGCCATGATCAGCCACAGCTTCCCGCTCGCCGAGTACGAGCGCGCCATCGGCGCCTTCCGGCAGGGGAAGGGACGCAAACTGCAGATTCGCCCCGCGGAACGGACCACGTCGTGACCAACGAGGAAAGCGAGCCCAAGCGCCCGGCCGCGACCCGCGCCGCCACCATGAAGGACGTGGCGGCGCGGGTCGGCGTGTCCATCAAGACGGTCTCCCGGGTCGTCAACGGCCACGATGACGTGCACCCCGACACGCGGGCGCGCATCGAGGCCGCGATGAAGGAGCTCAACTTCCGCCCCAACGTCATGGCCAGCATGATCCGGCGGCGCGGCGGGCGGACCGCCTCCATCGGCCTGGTCGTCGAGGACCTCGCCAACCCGTTCATGGCGCAGCTGGCCCGGGCCGTCGCGGACAGCGCGCTCTGCCGGCAGCATCTGGTGCTCATCGGGTCCAGCGACGGGGACCCCGAGCGCGAACGCGAACTCGTCGCCGTGTTCCTCACCCGGCGCGTGGACGGGCTGATCATCGTCCCGTCGGGGGACGACCAGTCCTATCTGAAGGCGGAGACCGACCGCGGCCTGCCGATCGTGTTCGTCGACCGGCTCGGGCAGCGCATCGAGGCCGACGCCGTGGTCTCCGACAACGCCAGCGGAACCGCGCAGGCCGTGCGGCACCTGCTCGCCCACGGCCACCGCCGCATCGGCTACCTGGGCGATCTGCGCGGCTTCTACACCGCCCAGGCGCGGCTGCAGGGCTACGAGGAGGCGCTCCGCGCCGCCACGGGCGGCGTCGACCCGCGTCTGGTCCGCATGGACGTGCACACCGTCGCGCAGGCCGAGCAGGAGGCGCGGGCCCTGCTCGGCTCGGACGACCCGCCGACCGCGCTGCTGTGCGGCAACAACCTCATCACCGTCGGGGCCCTGCACGCCCTGCAGGCCCTGGACCTGCGCCAGAAGGTCGCGCTCATCGGCTTCGACGACCAGGACCTGGCGCACCTGCTCACCCCTGCCCTGACCGTCGTGGCGCAGGACGTCCCCGCGATCGGCCGCACCGCCGCCGAGCGGCTCTTCCTCAGGCTGAACGCGCAGCCCGACGAGCAGGCGCCGTACGAGCGGCTGACCATTCCCGTCACGTTGATCCCCCGCGGCTCCGGCGAGATCCCCGCCGGCGCTCCCGCGGAGCACGGCGACCGGGCCGACCGCTGACCGGCGCCGCCTTCATCTCTCGCACCGCTATCACGTTGCGGGCCAGAGCGCCTGGCAGCACCGTTTCGGCACGGATCTCCTGGCGGCATTGACGCGGGAGCCTGCGCGCGTAGTCGAACCGATCCGCTAGTCGAACCGATCCGCGTCGGCCCCCACGCGCGCCTGATCAGCTCGTCAGCGGCACCCGTGCCGCCGTCGCGCGGACCAGCTCCTGGAAGTCCGGGCACTGGGTGAAGTCGGGCGCACCGCACTTCAGCACGTGTTCGATCAGTTCCTTCGACGCCTGGATCCGCGCGAGCCGCTCGTCCAGTTCCCTGCGGTGCCGCTCGAGCAGATCCCTTCGGGCGGCCGGGTCGGAGGCGTCGAGGATCTCGCGCAGCTGCGGAAGGCTCATGCCGGCCTGCTTGCCGCGCAGGATCATCGCGACGCGCGTGACGTGCTCGCGCGTGTAGCGGCGCCGCCCGCCGACCCGGCGCGCCGGGGTCAGCAGCCCCGCGGACTCCCAGTGGCGCAGGACGTGCGTCGCAAGTCCGAAGCGCGCGGCGAGCTCGCCGATGGACAGGTCGGCCTCGTCTTCGTCCCGATCCGCGGACCCCGTGATCTGGACGCTTGACTTCATGTCGACATTAAGTTGCACGCTCGTCGCGGATGTCAACTCGCGACCGGGAGGGCGACTCGATGTTCGACGTCATCGTGGTCGGCGGCGGGCCGACCGGCCTGTCGGCCGCCCTGGCCCTGGGGCGGGCGCGGCGCTCGACGCTCGTGCTGGACTCCGGCGACTACCGCAACGCGCCGTCGGCGGCGGTGCACAATCTGCTGACGCGCGACGGCACGCCGCCGGACGAGGTGCGCCGCATCGCCCGCGAGCAGCTCGCGGCGTACCCCGCCGTCGAGATCCGCGACGTCGCGGCCGAGGACGCCGCCGGCTCGCAGGAGGACGGATTCGAGGTCCGCCTCGGCGACGGGTCCGCGGTGTCGGCGCGGCGGCTGCTGCTGGCCACCGGCCTGACCGACGAACTGCCGGCGATCGACGGTCTGGCCCGGCTGTGGGGCCGCGGCGCGTACCACTGCCCCTACTGCCACGGCTACGAGCTGCGCGACACCCCGATCGCCGTGCTCGGCGGCACCTCGGACAGGGTGGAGCTGGCGCTGCACCTGCGGCGCTTCAGCGACGACGTCGTCCTGTGCACCGACGGTGAGCCCGCTTACGACGAGGCCGACACGCGGTTGCTGGAGACCCATGGCGTCACCGTCGCCACCGAGCGCGTGGCACGCCTGCACGGCGGCGACAACGGCTTGGAGAGCGTCGAGTTCGCCGACGGCTCCGTCCTCGCCAGGAGCGCGATTTTCGTCAAGTCGGTGCTTCGTCAGCGTTCGCGACTGCCCGAACGCCTCGGGTGCGCGACGCTCGACGACGGCACGGTCGAAATCAACGAGTTCTGCCAGACCAGTGTCAGCGGCGTGTACGCGGCGGGCGACATGGCCCGGCGCGCCACGTTCCCGGTTCCGGCCGCGGCGGTCGTCGCGGCCGTGGCCGGCGGCACGATCGCAGCGATCGTCATCGACAAAGAGCTGCTGTGGACGGACGTGAAGCTGACCGCCCCGATCTCGGGCGTGCGGAGCTGACCGGTACGCCCCTACTGGTACGGAGCCTGTTCGTCATGACTTCCGACGTGACCATCGGCACCGGGGCGACGCGCGGACACGTCGCCCTGGCCTCGGCCGGACTGTCGCTCGGCGTGCTGCTGTCGGTGCTCGACCAGACGGTCGTCGCCACCGCCCTGCCCGAGATCGCCGCCGACGTCGGCGGCCTCGGCTCGATCGGCTGGGTCGCCACCGCCTACCTGCTCGCCTCCACCGCGACGGGCGCCCTGTACGGACGGATCAGCGACCGGTTCGGACGGCGAGCGACGTTCCTGGCCGCCGTGGGCGTGTTCACGGCGGCGAGCGCGCTGTGCGCCACGGCCGACACGCTCGGCCTGCTCATCGCCTTCCGCGCCCTGCAGGGGATCGGCGCGGGCGGGCTGTTCGTGCTGCCCTCGATCGCGCTGTCGGAGCTGTTCCCGGCCGAACAGCGCGGCAAGGTTCAGGGGTATCTGGGCGCAGTCTTCGCCGTCGGCAGCGTCGGCGGCCCGCTGGTGGGCGGTGTGCTGACCGACCGGTTGAGCTGGCGCTGGATCTTCTACGTCAACATCCCGCTCGGCCTGCTGGCGATCTTGCTCACCGCGACGGCGCTGCGGCTGCCCGCCGGCGCTCGCCGGACCCGTCTCGACCTGCCCGGTTCCGCGCTCGTCGTCGCCGCCGTCGTCGCCGTGATGCTGGCGATCGAGTGGGGCGGACGCGACCACGCCTGGGGCTCCGCGACGATCCTGGGACTGCTCGCGGCCGCGGTCGTACTGTTCGCGGCGTTCGTGTGGTGGGAGCGGCGTTCGCCCGACCCGGTGCTGCCGCTGCGGCTGATGGCCGGTCCGGTGCTGCGGATCGCGGTGCCCGCCGCCGTGCTGCTCGGCGCGCTGCTGTACGGCTCGGTGTTCTTCCTGCCGACGTACTTCCAGCACGCGCACGGGATGACCGCGACCGAGGCGGGGTTCGCGCTGATTCCCTTCGTGGGCGCGTTCGTGGTCGCGTCCGGGGCGTCAGGGAGACTGGCGAGCTCCCTCGGCCGGCACAAGCCGTTCATCGTCGCCGGGGCCGTCGTCATGACCGCGGGGATCGGCCTGCTCGGCCGACTCGGCGATGGCGCCTCGTACGGGCTGGTCGCCGCCGAGACCGTCGTGCTGGGCCTGGGCGTCGGGTTGATCATGCAGCTGCTCGTCACGATCGCCCAGAACGCCGTCCCGCCGGCGGACCTGGCCGCGACCACGTCTCTGATCATGTCGACGCGCGGTCTGGGGACCGCGCTCGGCGTGGCGTTCTTCGGCGCGCTGCTCGACCGCTCGCTCGACGCCCATAAACCCGTCGCGACCGCGATACCGGACATGTTCGCGTGGGCAGTGCCCGTCGCGGTGCTGCTGTTCGTGCTCACCGTCGTCCTACCGGAGCGAAAAGCGGACACGACCGCCCCGACCGCCGAGCCGACCACCTGAGACAGACCCCGACGCCGCCTGCCAGAGAGGAACGACTCGACGGCGCACCGCAGCCCGCCCCGCCGCACGCCGGGAGCGCGACATGCACGGCGCCCGACGTGCGGCGGGCACCGGCGGCAGAAGCACGAACAGCAGGAAGCCGCCTTCGCCACGCGCGTCGCCCGGCTGCGTCGGCACAGCATCGCCGCTCCGCCAACACGACGTTGCGTGAAAGCGCTCTCGCGTCCCTGGCCCGCCCCCACGGCGCCCGACGTGCGGCGGGGTGGCCCGCGCCGTAGCCTGCGGGAACCCACAGGATGGGACGCTCTTCTCGCTGCCGCGTCCTGGTCACGCCGCATGGTGGCTGACCTGCGGGATCAGCGGTCCAGCGCCCGGTGCGCCTCGCCGCCGCGCCACAGGGGCCGAGTCGATCGCCCACCAGGGGGCCCTATTTGCCCCGAAACGGTGGATCTCACGGCGGAGGTAACTGTAAAGTCTCTTTTCTGAGAGCGCTCTCTCGATCTACCCCCGCCGTCCCCGCTCAAAAGATCGACATGAGACTCACCGTGCCGACCGGCGCGGCGGTGTCCGCTGCCGCACCGGTCGCCTCCCCCACGGCCCGTCCCCCGCCCGACCTGAGGGCCCACGAGACGGGCACCGCAGCGAAGCCGACCGGCACGCACGCGACCGTCAGGTTCCCATGACACGGCGGACCGGACGTGGCCGCCGACACCGTCGCGACGCCGGCGGCCGATCGCGCCGCAGCCGACCTCACGACGCCGACGCCCCTGGTCGATCCGCCCGCTGACGCCATCGACCGGGATCGCCCGACCCCGCTCCGGCTGCGGCGAGGATCCGGCGGCGCGGAAACGGCGACCGCGGCGATCCGCACCGAACCATGACAGCCGGGGGCACCGTATCGCCCCACGGGCTGCGACGAAGACACCGCATGTCACAGACAGTAAGGAGACCCCGCGTGAGAAAGACGGTGAAATCCGTCCGCAGAAAGCTCCTCACCATGCTGGCCGCTGTCACGGCCACGCTGTCGGTCACCGTCGCGACGGGGACGACGCAGGCGCACGCGGCCGCGGACCCGCTGCCGATCAAGGTCACCAACAACACCGGACGCGGCGAACCCGTCTACCTCTATGTCCTCGGCACGGACCTGCGGTCCGGCAGGCTCGGCTACGTGGACGCCAACGGCAGGTTCTCTCCGTGGCAGGGCGGGTCGGTGCCGCCGTCGCCGGCGCCCGACGTGTCGATCCCGGGCCCCTCGAACGGCGCCAGCACGACCATCCGCGTCCCGCGCTTCCTGTCGGGCCGGGTGTACTTCTCCATCGGGGAGAAGCTGAAGCTCTTCCTCACCCCCGACGGCCTGGTGCAGCCGGCGCCGTGGGCGGGCGGAGACCCCAACCGCGACATCCTGTTCGACTGGAGCGAGTTCACCTACGACGGCTCGGGCCTGTGGATCAACAGCACGCAGGTCGACCAGTTCGCCATCCCGCACGCGGTCGCCGTGACGGGCGGCAACGGGGCGACGAAGCGCACCGGGGAGCTCGTCCCCGGCGGCCGGAACAAGGTGATCAACGCCATCCGGCAGCAGCCCGGCTTCGAGCGGACCGTCTACACCCGCGGCGACGGGACGGTGCTGCGGGTCCTGGCGCCCGGCAAGGCCGCCGAGGCCGGGCTGATGGACCCCAACTACCTCGCCCCCTACATCGACAGCGCCTGGAACGCCTACACCGGCAAGACCCTGACCATCGTCCCGTTCCAGGACCGGCCGGACGTCAAGTTCTTCGGCCGCACGCAGGGCGACGTCATGGTCTTCACCGACACGTCCGGCAACCAGGTGCACACGATCAACAAGCCGAGCAGCGGCGACGTGTGGGGCTGCGCCGGCGCCCTCTTCGCGCCCAACGACCAGGTGAAGGGGCCGATCGCCCGCACGGTCTGCGCGGCGCTGCACCGCTCCACGCTCGGCGCCATCGACACCCAGCCCAGCTACGACGCCGCCGACTTCTACCGCGGGTCGCTGACCAACCACTACTCGCGGATCATCCACGAGCACATGGTGGACGGTAAGGCGTACGGCTTCCCGTTCGACGACGTCGCCGGCTTCGAGTCGCTGGTGCACGACGGCGACCCGAGCTCGGCCGAGATCACGCTGACCCCGTTCAACTGAGCGGCGGCGACGCGCTGATCAGCGTTCGCGGCAGCGCGCGCCTCGACGGACGTCTGCGGCGGTGCGCCGCCGCAGACGTCCCCGTGCGTCGACAACCGCCGCGCGACGACGAAGAACGCGCCTGAGCTCACCGCGGCGAGCGGCATCGCGGCTGAGGCACAGGCTTCCGCATGACGGCCGGGGCGGTGCATGCGCACCGCCCCGGCCCTTCTTGTTCCCGCGTGAAGACTTCCCTCCTCGATGAACTCCTCGGCCGCCGCCGCACGCGCCGCCGCCATGGTCACCGGGAGCGCCCCGGCCGTCGCCGCCGGACGCCGCGGCCGTCCTCCGGAGACGCGGTGGCTGTCAGAGGCGGACGAGGTCGCCCCCCGGTCGCTGCCTGGGAGTCGCCGCATGACCGTTGAGAGACGAGCAGTCAGATGGCAGGCGACGCCGTCGGCGGCGGACGGGGCATGATCAGCGAGCGGAAGCCCGTACCGGCCGGGCGATGGGCAAGCGCCCCTGCCCTCCCGCAGCCGCCGATGAATGGGGTCGGCTGTATGGGTATGGGGGCCGCTGGCGGTTTCCACGCATTTGCGGGGGAAGTCATGGGTTGGAGACATATGCCGCTTCGAGTCCGGTGCGGTCTTGTCGTCGCCGGTGTCACGGCGCTCGAGGCCTCCGGTTTCAGCGTGCTGTTCCTGCGTCTGGTGAGCAGGAAGCGCGCCATCATGGCCCGCGAAACGATGCATTCGGCGGTCGATGACGTGTTCTTCCGGATGCTGCGGGGGCCGCTGCCGGAGGTCTTGCGGGCGCGCGACGGCCATGCGGTCCAGGTCGTGGACGCGGACCGCCGTGTGCTGGCGGCCACCAAAGACCTGCGCGGCAAGCCTCCCATGGCCTCCTTCACGCCGCGGCCGGGCCAGGTCCACACCCAGCGGACGCTGCCCCATGACCCCACCGGACTGGGGCGGCGCATGACCGCCTGGGGCGTGCGCATGGTCCCCGAGGTGGCCCGGCGCCAGCGGGGCCGCAGCCCGCTGATGATCTATACGGCCGCCCCGCGCGTCCCCTGGTACGCCTCCCGGCAGCTGGCGATCGCGGCGGGCGGCGTCTCGGCCCTGGTGAGCGCGCTGGCGTTCCTGATGACCTGGCGGTCGATGGCGCGGACGCTGACCCCGGTGGAGGCGATCCGCAGGGAGTTCGCCGAGATCACCGCCACGGACCTGAGCCGGCGGGTTCCGGTGCCCGAGGCCCGGGAGCTCAGGGACCTGGCGCAGACGTTGAACGCCGCCCTAGGGCGCCTGGAGGCCGTGGTCACCGATCTGCGGTACCTCGCCAGCGAGGCGTCCCATGACCTGCGCGGCCCGCTGACCGGCATCCGCGTCCTCCTCGAGGAGGCGCTGACCCGAGGCGACGACGTGGACTGGCCCGAGGTCGCCGCGGGCGTGCTGGCCGCGGTGGATCGTCAGCAGGCGATCGTGACCGACCTGCTCACGTTGAGCCGCCTGGACACCGGCCAACCCGTGCTGATGCAACGCACCGATCTGTCCTCTCTTGTCTCCACGGAAGTGCAGGCCCAGTCCAATGACCGGGTTCCCATCACCTGCGAGGCGGACGAACAGGTCATGGTCGACTGCAACCCGCTGCTCATCCAGCGCCTCCTGGGCAATCTGCTCGACAACGCCCAGCGCCACGCCGCCTCGCGCGTCACCGTCACCCTCACCTCGCAGAAGGTCCAGGACGGCGTCGCCGTGCTGACAGTGGAGGACGACGGCGACGGCATCCCGCCCGATCAGCACGAAAAGATCTTTGAACGCTTCACCCGTCTGGCGTCCTCCCGCGACCGCGACCCCTACGGCACCGGGCTCGGCCTGCCGATCAGCCGCCATATCGCCGAGGTCCACCACGGCAGCCTCACCATCGAGGACCGCCCCGGGCAGGGAGCCTGCTTCGCTCTGCGCCTTCCTCTCAGCAGCCGCCGCGCAGGCGACGAGGCGTCGACCCCTCAGTGAGGGCCGCCGACACACTGAGCGGCCCCTTTGGACGCGTCCTCGCGAGCAGAAAGCGGCTCGACACCACCCACAGACCACCGCCCCGATCACGTGCCACCGCTGATCCGCTCAGCGCATCCCCGGTTCACGGCGCTGTTGAGCGTCCTCCGCCGGCCTGTGTCCTCGTCGGCTACAGACAGTGCCCCTGGCTATGCCGGGCTGCGCCGGCGGTCACGGTGGGAGACACGCGCCTGTCATGCACCATGGAGGGGTGACTCATGTCGTGCAGGAAGGGCCCGCTCCCGCGCCTGACGTCCCCTCCCGTCTCGGGCAGCTGGCCGACCTCGTCGCGGACGGCGACGTGGTGGTGCTGAGCGGGGCGGGGCTGTCCACCGAGTCCGGAATCCCCGACTACCGCGGGGAGACCGGACGACGGCGGCGGGCGAAGCCGATGACGTACCAGACCTTCATCGGCAGCGCCGAGGCGCGCCGGCGGTACTGGGCGCGCAGCTACCTGGGCTGGCGGCACATCGCCCAAGCGAGGCCGAACGCCGGGCACCGCGCGGTCGCGGAGCTGCAGCGCCGCGGGCTGGTCACCGGGATCATCACCCAGAACGTCGACGGTCTGCACCAGGCCGCGGGCGCGCGGGACGTGATCGAGCTGCACGGCGGTCTCGACCGGGTCCTGTGCCTGGGATGCGGGCGCCGCACGCCCCGGCGGCTCCTGGACGAGCGTCTGCGCGCGGCCAATCCCGGCTGGGTCGCCCGGGTCGGCGAGATCAACCCGGACGGCGACGCCGTGCTGTCCGACGAGGAGATCCGCGCGTTCCGGGTCGTGGACTGCGCCGACTGCGGCGGCGTCCTCAAGCCCGACGTGGTGTTCTTCGGCGAGAACGTGCCGCCCGCCCGGGTCCGCGACTGCTACGCCCTGACCGAGCGGGCCGGTCTGCTGCTGGTCCTCGGGTCCTCGCTGGCGGTGATGTCCGGGCTGCGGTTCGTCCGCCACGCCCACCGGAACGGCATTCCGGTGGCGATCGTCAACCAGGGTGCGACGCGGGGCGACGAATACGCCCTCCTCACCCTGGACGCACCGCTCGGCCCGACGCTGACCGCCCTCGTCGCCGCTCTCTAAGGCCGAGCGTTCCCCCGGGTCCGATCCGAACCGGGCGGCCTCCCGCGCTGTGGAATGTGCCTTTCGTCCCTACCTGCGCGCGGGTCGGGGGGATGTGCTGGACGCGTAGCCCGGCACGAGGAGCCAGCATGGAACCGACGCGACGGCAGGGCCCGAACGGGGCGGCGGAATCGCCGGCCGAGGACGTCCAGAAGGCCGTCGAGGCGGCGGTGTGGGCTCCGTCCGTCCACAACACCCAGCCGTGGAGCTTCAGCCGGCGCGGATCACGGATCACCGTGCGCGCCGATCCGGACCGGCGGCTTGCGGTCGCCGACCCCGGCGGCCGGGAGATGCTGATCAGCTGCGGCGCCGCCCTGCTCACCCTGCGGGTCGCGGTGCGGCGGCTCGGGTACGAGCCGCAGGTGCGGCTGCTGCCCGACCCGGACCGCCCCAACCTGCTCGCCGACGTCGTCCTGGGCGCCAGGATCGCCGAGAGCGAGGACGACCGGCTGCTGTACGAGCAGATCCGGCGCAGGCGCACCCACCGAGGCGGTTTCCCGCCCGGCGGCGACGTCCCGCCGCCCCTGCGGGCGAGGCTGGAGATGGAGGCGCGGCAGGAGGGGGCCGAGCTGCAGGCCGTAGAGGACCCGCATGCTCTTCGTGCTTTGGCGGCGCTGACGGAGGCGGCCGAGAACCTGCAGCGGCTCGACGCGCCCTACCGGCGCGAGTGCGCCCGCTGGTCGCCTCGGCCGGGCTCTTCACGTCCGGAAGGGGTGCATGCGGAGACGTATCCGCGCGGCGAGCCGCGCACCGAGCCGTACCACTTCCCCGGACGCGACTTCGCCCGCGGCCACGATTGGGGAACCGACCCTGGAAAGACCGGCGGCCGGGGCGCGGTGACGGGGCTGGTCATGCTGATCACCACGTCGGGGGACACGCCGGGCGACTGGCTGGGCGCCGGGCAGGCGCTGCAACGGGTGCTCTTGCGCGCGGCCGAGAAGGACGTCGCGGCCGCGTTCCACACGCAGCCTTTGGAGATCCCGGAGCTGCGGGAGCTGATCCGCCGCCGGTTCTGCGGCGGCCGGTACCCGCAGATGCTGCTGCGCCTGGGCAGGGCGGGAGCCGAGCCCGAGAGCGTGCGCCGCCCGGCCGACCAGTCCATGACCGAGGACTTCTGAGCCGCGGACGCCGACGGCCCTGCCCGATCGCCTCCGCGGACCGTCCCGACCGCTCGGGGAGGACGAGATGCCTGTCACCGACGAGCCGATCCTGACTCTCGACCGCCGAACGTGCCTGGCGCTGCTGGGCGGCGTGTCGATCGGGCGTGTCGCGTGGGCGGACGACGACGGGCGGGTCACGGTGCTGCCGGTCAACTTCGTCATGGACGGCGACGCCGTGGTCTTCCGGACGTCGTCGGGCGCCAAACTCGCCGCCGTCGCGCGGCGGCGTCCGATGACCTTCGAGGCCGACGACGCCGAACCGGCGCTCAGGACGGGCTGGAGCGTCCTGGTCCAGGGCCCCGCCGAGATCATCACCGACGTCGACGAGCTGCGGCGCCTGGAGAGCCGCGGCCTGGAGCCTTGGGCCACCGACGCCAAGCCCTACTTCGTGCGCGTCGCGGCCCGCCACGTGACCGGCCGGCGCCTCCCCTTGCGTCCGGGAGGCGTGCACGTAGAACGGTCAGGCGGGGACGACGTGCAGTGATGACCAGCTGGGCGCGCTGAAGCGCCCGCTCCCCCGGTTCGAGGCGCCGTTCAAGAGACGTGTCGTTCCGGGCTCACCGCGGGCCGCCGCGCCAGTCGGGCATCGGCCGTTCGCCGACGGCGACGTCGTAGGCGGCGCGGGCCAGCAGACGCGTCGAATCCAGCGTCGGCAGGGGTGACACGTCCGGCGTGATCAGCAGCGGGATCTCGGTGCAGACGAGGGCGACGGCGTCGCAGCCGCGGTCCGCGAGCCGTTCGATGACGCGCAGGTACCTCTGGCGCGACGCATCGCTGATCACGCCGTTGACCAGCTCCGTGAAGATGACCTCGTTGACGAGGTCGCGGTCGTCGGCGTCGGGCACCTCCGCGGCGATCCCGCGGGCGCCGAGCGCACGCGGGTAGAGCGGGCCGTCCATCGTGTACTTGGTGCCCAGCACGCCGACGCGGGTGCGTCCCTCGGCGGCGGCCTGGTCCGCGACGACCTCGGCGATGTGCAGGCCCGGCAGCGGAAGGTCCGGCCCCGGAACCTCCAGGGCCATGTGGGCGGTGTTGTCCGGGCAGACGAAGAAGTCGGCGCCGGCCCGGGCGAGCCGCTCCGCGCTGGTCGCCAGGGTGGCCCGGACGGACGCGTGATCCCCCGCGTCCCACGCGGGCATGCTGTACCCGAAGGCGATGTAGTCCAGGGTGACGTCGGGATGCTCGTTGCGGCCCGTCCGCCGGAATCCCTCCTCGCAGTAGGCGAGGAAGCACAACGCGGCCCCTCCCGTGCTGTGGGCGAGGATCCCGAGATGCGGCACGACGACTCCGGCATTTCCGCAGGATTCTGAACGGCCTCATTCTCTCCGAGCTCCGGCCGTCCGGTCCCGCGGACGGGGACGTACCTGGTTTTGACCTGCGGCGGCGCGTGACGGCTCAGGACGGTGGGGAGCAAGCCCGCAGTGCCGAAGTCACTGTCGAGGAGATCTTGCTATGCGGTGTCTGTTGCGCCCGTTGGCGATGGCTGCGCTGGCAGGCGGGGTGCTCACCACGCCCCCCGTGCCAACGGCATACGTAGTGAACAGGGATCACACGTTCCGCGTCGACAACATCAGCGTCAAGTACGCCCACAGCCCCAACGGCGTCCTCGGGGGACTCCTCGGGTTGCGCGCCCTCTAGCGTCGCCCGACCGGCGGTCGGCGCACGGCGCGGGCGCCGACCGCCCGGTCCTGGACGGTCGCCACGACCACGACACCGCGCTCATCGCGCGAGGCTCGCGTCCCCTACGCGGTCGCGCTGGCGGCCATGATCTGCAACGCGGCCCGCTCCGACCGCACCGGAAACCGGCGCGCCGCCGCGGTGCCCAGGTCGTGGCGATCGTCGGGCTGCTGGCCGGGCAGCTGGTGCACAGCGGCGTCGCGCAGATGGCGCTGCTGTGCGTGGTCGCGGCGGGCGTGTACGCGCCCTACGGGCCGTGGGCGATGCCCGCGCAGGTGCTGCGGTTCGAGGTGATCGCCGTGGCCATGGGGCTGATCAACGCGCTGGGCAACCTGGGCGGTTTCATGGGGCCGTACCTGGTCGGCCGGCTGATCGACCTGACCGGCTCGCAGGCCGCCGGATTCGTCGCTCTGGCGGGATTCCTGGCCGCCGTGGCGGCGGTCTCCTGGTTCTGCCTGCGCCCGACGCCCGCCGCCGGGGATCATGCGGTTGCCGCACAACGGACCGCCTGATGGGGGATGGTGACCGCACGACGCGGGCCGAGGGCACCTACGGCGGTGCGGTGGGCGGCCCGTACCGCACGAGCTGCCGCTGCGCGAAAAGGGAGCATGGCCGCCGGCGCGAGAAGGACGCCATCGCCGCCGTCGCCGCCGACCTGGTGGACGCCGGCGACGTGGTGCTGCTGGACGCCGGGTCCACCACGGCGCGGCCGGCCCGGCGGCTGCGCGACCGCACCGGCATCACCGTGATCGCGGCCGGGCTCAACGCCATCGCGCTGCTGGCCGAGGCCCGCGGCGTCGAGCTGATCGTGCTCGGCGGGCGGGTCCGCCACCCCGGCGAGGGGGTGGTCGGCCCGTTCGCCGAGGAGCAGCTGCGCCGGCTGGGCCCCGACAAGGTGTTCCTGGGCGCGGACGGCGTGACCGCCCGCGACCTGTGCTGCCCGTCGCCCGAGCAGGCCCGGTTGAAGCACGTGCTGCTGCACGCCGGACGCGCCGCCTACGTGCTCGCCGACCACAGCAAGATCGGTGCGGAGCCGTTCGCGTACTGGGCGCCGCTCGACCGGCCGCACACGCCGATCGTCGACGCGGCCGTCCGGCCCGACGCGCTGGAGCCGTTGCCGGGCGGCGTCGTCATCGCCGAGGAGAGGGATCAGCCCGGCGTCCCGCGGCGGCCCGAGAGCGCGTCTCGCCCCGGCGGTCGGGGCCGCCCGAAGAGTCGGGACGACCGCCGCGCGGCGGCTGCGCGTCCGAGACGGGCGGGGCCGCCGCGACAACGGTCGGGGGCACGCCCCGGCGGAGGCCGGGGCGTGCCTGGTCACGGTCAGCGACCGCCGTGGAAGGTGACGGTGAAGCCGCTGCACGAGTGGCACTGGTACACGACCTGGTTGCCCGGCTCGTGGTCCTGCCTGGACCACGCGTAGGCCTTGGGGCACCGGGACTGGATCATGTTGCTGTAGGGCGTCTTCGCGTCGCGGTTCGGGTTGATGCAGTTCACCGGGGACCCGTCGGCCCGGCGCTGCAGGTTCTCCGGCGGGCAGTACGGCAGCAGGTTCTCCGTGCAGCCCGCCGAGCCGCACGGCACCGTGGCGTTCACCGGCTCGATGGTGATGGGCAGCGAGAACGCGTTGACGTAGCTGACGTTGTACCAGGGCGCGAGGCCGTCCTTGGTGTCGAAGTTGAACTCGGCCAGGCTGGCGGGCTGCTCGCCGGTCACGCAGCGGTCGGGGTACGGCCCGCAGTCGCCGACCTCGCAGTGGAAGTCCCGCCCGGGCGTGCCGGTGCAGCCCTGCCGGGCGAAGAACTTGCCGCGCCAGTGGCCGGGCGGGCTGTTCTCGGGGATGGTCACCGTGGCGGACTGCCCCGGCTGCAGGGTCGGCAGGTTGGTGAGGTTGACCGACCCGTCGGCGTTGACGAGGCTGCCGATCCACAACGTCTCGCCGCTGCGGTTCACGAAGGTCACCGTGTGGTCGGCCGCCGCCGTGGCCGGCGCGGGGGCGGGCTCCGCCGCCGCGACGCCCAGGCCGGCGACCGCGGCCAGCACCAGGCCGACCAGGGCGCCGCGGATGCGGCGTTTGCGCATGACGATCCTCCTTCATCGGTGCGACGAGACGGAGCGGGCGGGGTTTCGGCGACCCGCGCTCCGCTCGCCGGCGGACGTCTCCAGCGGCGGAGTGTGGTCGGCGGAAGACGGAAATTCTCTACGGCCGGACCGCACATCCGGCGCAACATTGCGGTCGCACCGTAAAGACGGGACGCGGGCGATATGGCGGAATAGGGCCGTTCTGGGAGGCTCTCTCCCCGCTCTTTCCCAGAGGAGGCAACCCGTTGATCAAGCGAGTGCTCGCCGGCGTCGCCGTGGCCGCCGGCGCGGTGTCCGCCGCGCTCGGCGTCTCCGCTCCCGCGTCGGCGGCGCAGACCGCGGCCCCGAAGGCCGCCGCCTTCGTGGTCAGCGAGGCGCAGTTCAACCAGATGTTCCCTAACCGGAACGGCTTCTACACCTACCAGGGCCTGGTGGCGGCGATGAGCGCCTTCCCCGGCTTCGCCAACACCGGCAGCGACACGGTGAAGAAGCAGGAGGCGGCGGCGTTCCTCGCCAACGTCTCGCACGAGACCGGGGGCCTGGTCCACATCGTGGAGCAGAACCAGGCCAACTACCCGCACTACTGCGACTGGAGCCAGCCGTACGGCTGCCCGGCCGGCCAGGCCGCCTACTACGGCCGCGGCCCCATCCAGCTGAGCTGGAACTTCAACTACAAGGCGGCGGGCGACGCCCTGGGCATCGACCTGCTCCACAACCCTTGGCTGGTGGAGCAGGACCCGGCGGTCTCCTGGAAGACGGCGCTGTGGTTCTGGAACACCCAGCGCGGCGCCGGCACCATGACCCCGCACGACGCGATGGTGAACCAGCGCGGATTCGGTGAGACGATCCGCGCCATCAACGGTGCGCTGGAGTGCAACGGCGGCAACCCCGCGCAGGTGCAGCACCGCGTCGACCTCTACCGGAACTTCGCCGCCATCCTCGGGGTCTCCCCCGGCGGGAACCTCACCTGCTGACCGGGCGATCCCCCTGACGGCCGACAGCCAGGTGCGGGTGGCCGAAGGCGCGGAAGGTGCCACGCGTCTCTTCGGCCACCCGCACCGTTTCAGCGTCCGCTCGCGCGCGTGTCCGGGCGTTCGACGGGCCTCCACGAGGACCGGGCCTGCGTCGCCGCCGGTGACGAGATTCAGAAGACGGCGATGCGCAGTTCCTCGCGACCGGAGATCCCCAGCTTGCGGTAGACGCGGGAGAGATGGACCTCCACCGTGCGCAGGGCGAGATACAGGTGCGCGGCGATCTGCTTGTTGGTCATCCCCGCCTGCGCGAGCTTGGCGATCCTCAATTCCTGGGCGGTCAGCGCCTGGCTCGGGGAGGGCAGGCCGGCCGTGCGCAGCGCTTGCTCGACGTCGCCGACACGGTGGTCGAGTCCGACCCGGGTGAACAGGGCGCGCGCCCTCTCCAGCTGCCGGCGCCCCCGCGCCCGTTCGCCCCGGTCGACCAGGCGGACCCCCAGCTCGTAGGACACGGCGGCGAGCTCGGCCGGGGCGGCCGCGACCTCCAGCAGCTCCGCCGCCTCGGCGAGCAGGTCGATCTCCCGGTCCTTGCCGTCCACCAGCGCGACCGCGGCCAGCGCGCGTCCGATGGCGCGCGGCTCGCCCCACCGCATCGCGCCCGCCTCCTCCTGCCAGGCCATCACGGCCGCGAGCACCGGTCGTCCGGCGGCCCGCGCGGCCAGCGCCGCCCTGGCCCGCCACGGCAGGACCGCGGGGTTCACCACGCCCCGCGCCACCAGCTCCCGCCCGCTCGCGAGGTAATCGCCGAGTGCGCGTTCGGCGTCGCCGGTCGCCATCGCGACCGCGCCGCGGGCGGCGAGCAGCTCGGCCCGGCACGGCACGCCGGACCGGATCGCCCCGTCCACGTCGTGCTCGGCCAGCAGGTCGCGGGCGCGTCCGGCGGCGCCGGTCTGCACCAGCAGCTCGGCGGTGCGGCCGACCGCGAGCATCCGCGTCGCCGGCTCCGCCTGGGGATGCAGCACCGTGGCGAACAGCTGCTCCGCGCCGGCCAGGTCCCCGCACAGCTGCGCGATCAGCCCCCGGATCAGGGTGACGTGGTCCATCAGCCCGTACCGCGAGCCCGCCGAGGCCTCCTCGGCGATCACCAGGCTGAGCCGGTCCGCCACCACCAGCTCCCCGGCGAAGACCAGCGTGTTCAGGGCCCGCGAGACGCACACGGGCATGTACCGGCACGGCGAGCGGTCGAGCGCCTCTTCGGCCAGGCGCACCGCGAGCGGCCAGTCCCGGCCCGCCGTCAGGCACAGCATGGCCTTGGCGGCGGGGCATTCGGCCGCCCACGGGTGCGGCGAGACCAGGCCGGAGCCGCGGTCGAGGAGCGGCATGTCCACCGGTCCCGGACCGCGCACGTCGGCGGCGTCCGCGCGCGGCACGCTCCACCCCGCCGCGACGGGTTCTCGGTCCGGCTGCGCCGAGGCGACGTCCATGCGGCTGCGCTCCCGCCCGGTGCTCATGCGGCATCTCCTCTTCGAGTGGTGCGACCGGTGGCGGCCGGCATTCGGAATGCGTGCAGCGACGTAGTGATCGGTGAGAACGGTTCGCGGAGCTCGGCCGGAAGACGACGAGCCGCCTGCATCAGGGGATGCGGACCAGCGTCCCTGGACCGCGGGCGCATGGCGTCGACGGCCGCCGGTTCGTCACGCAGCCGTCGGTCCCCGCCTCGACCGGAGGCGAGGCGCTTCTCCAAAGAGACCCTGCCAGCCGATGGATCGCCCGCTCTTCGCCGCGGCGCCGCCGCGGCGGACTCCCAGGACGATCGGCAGCATTTTACCGAGCGCTTGACGGAACGGTCCAGGCGTTCGAGTGTGACGTCGCCCGCTCTCGCGGACCATCGCGGGCCGGGCGTCAGCGCAGCGGGTTGAGGATGGTGCGCAGATCGCGCCGACCGGCGATGCCGAGTTTGCGGTAGACGCCGGTGAGGTGGAACTCCACGGTGCGCTTGGTGAGGGACAGCTCCCGGGCGATCTGCCCGTTGCTCAGGCCCGCGCGGGCGAGTTCGGCGATCCGGCGCTCCTGCGGGGTGAGCAGGTCGACGCCGTCCGGCCGCGCCATGCGCGCGAGCGCGGCTTCGGCGCGCTCGGCCCACAGCCGGTATCCCGCGCGTCGGGCCAGGTCCCGGGTCCGCTCCAGCACCCGGCGGGCCGACCGGTTCTCCTTCTCCGCGTCCAGCGCCCACGCGAGGTCGTAGCGCGCGCGGAGCAGGTCCCCGGTGGCCCCGGTCCGCTCGAGGACGGCCTCGGCCTCCCGCAGCGCCTCGGCTCCGCCGCTCAGAACCAGCGCGACCGCGTGCATCGCGACGCCGATCGCACGCTCGCCGCCCCAGCGGTTCGCGGCGACCAGCTCCTTCCTGGCGAGCGCGTCGGCCACGGTCTTGTGCCCCAGCAGGTGCGCGCACAGGGCCGCCCGCGACCGCCACGGCAGGACGGCGGGGTTCACCACCCCCCACTCCAGGAGGATGCGGCCGCAGGCGCGGAAGTCCTCGCCGGCGAGCTCCACGCGTCCGGCGGCGAAGTGCAGGCCGCCCCGGGCCGCGAGCAGCTCCACCCGCGTGCCGGCGCCGGCGCGCTCGCCGTCGACGTCGCTCTCCATGAGCAGTCCGTGCGCGCGGTCGAGCTCGCCGAGGTCGACCAGCGCGGCCGCCCACCAGGCCGCGGCCAGCCCGCCGAACTGGGGGTGCACCCCGCGCTCCACCGCGTCCGCGAGCAGGTCGGCCGCGGTCCCCGGCGCCCCGCGCAGCCACGCCACGCGGGCGCGCAGCAGCGTCAACGCGTCGCGATGCCGCGGCGTGACCGTCCACCCGGTCGTGCGGAGGGCCCGTTCGCACTGCTCGTGCGCCTCGTCGAGTTCGTCGGCGTAGATCAGCGCGACCACCGCGTGCCAGAACGTCCCCGCGTCGCGCCACGCGGGCGAGGCGAGCACCTGCCGGGCGAGGCGCACCACCTCCTCCCGCATCACTCCCTGGTTGGCCAGCTGCACGGCGCGCATGGCGTCGCGGCGTTGGGGCGGGATCGCGCACCGCTCCCCCGACGTGCGCTTCCCGACGGCGTCCGGCCGCGGCGCCCCCGGCAGGTAGACCAGGTCGGTCAGGTCGGGACCGCGGAGGGTGACCGGAGCGGCCAAGGCGTCCGCCACGGTCCGGGTGACCAGCTCGTCGGCCCCGCTCCAGCGGCCCTGGCGCGCCGGCGCCGTGCGCCGAGCGCGCGCCTGGTCGAGCGCCTGCCGGACCTCGCCGGCGCCGGTCGGCGGTTGGATCGATCCAAAATCCGTTCGGTCGCGGTCCAGGCCTTCGGCGTGACCCATGGCGGGGAGCTCCTGTCGTCGAGAGGCGGGCCGTTCCAAGCATGCGAGTGCCGTCCCCGAGGGCAGGGACGGCACTCTCGTCATCGCTAGCGGACGAACTTCCAGGTCACGGGGATGTTGCCGCGCGCCGGGTCATCGAGCGCGCGGAAGGCCGGAAGGCTCAGGTCGATGTGGCCGGGGGCGCAGCTGGGGCACTTGTCCTTCACCGGGACCCGGATGGTCCGCCCGTTGGCGGTCACTTCGACGAAGACGCCGAAGCAGAGCGGGTCGTTGTTCGGGTTCGGCGAGGTCCAGTACGAGGCGGAGACCGCCGCGAGCATCTCCGTGCCCGCGTTGATCCACGTGCCGCAGGCGCCGTAGCCGGAGTTGTCGTAGTAGGTCGCGTTGCCCTGGATCGGCTGCCCGAAGGGGATGTCCGCATACGCGGTGCCCTGCATGACCAGGGGGATCGTCATCGCCGCGGCAGCCGTCCCCAGCGCCTTCGCGATCTTGCCCATGCTGAATCGCACCTCATCCTTCACGCAACGGAACTGCGAATTGGCCCGATCGGCCCGGGGGACCACCGGGATTCCGGGGCCGCCCCGCGCCTTGATAATCAGCGAAGGGCGCCCCGGCGTCTTTACGGTGGTACCGCATTGATGGGGTCGCCGGGTTCAACGGATGTTCTCCGAACCTTCGCCGGCCCGGCGGGAGGCGGAGTGGCCGACGTCACCCCGCCGCGCGATAAGCGACACCGGAGTCGTTGGGCACGGCACCGGTGTACAGGCCGGTCGGGCTGGTCTGGGTGGACAATGAGAACCAGGCGTAGCGCTCGACGAACGGCAGGCTTTCCAGCATGGCGGTGGACCGCCGGACGAAATCCGTCTGCTGCTGCATGGTCGGATATCTCGGGGCGGGACCGGTGAAGTCGATCAGGGCGTATTCGGTCAGCCAGATCGGCTTGTTGTACCGGTCGTACACCGCCTGCAGGTAACCGCGAAGATGATCAGTGGCGGCGGCGGAGAAATCGCTGCCGTACCAGTGCAGCGGAATGAAGTCGACGCGCAGGCCGCGGGCGGCGGCGCCCTGCATGAACCGGTCGAGCCAGCCGCCGGGCCGGTCGCCGCCGAAGGCGACCGCCGGCGCGCCGAGCCGCAGGCCGGTGGCCTGCAGCCGGGGCCACAGGTCGAGCGCCTGCTCGACGGACATGTTCGCCTGCTCGGGCAGGTCGGGCTCGTTGAAGCCGAGCAGTGTCCTGCCCAGGGCCTTCGCCTCGTTCAGCTGCGCGTCGGTGACCGACCCCGGCCCCCAGATCATGGGCACGAATTCGACGCCCGGGGGCGCGTTGATCCCCTGGGGGTTGGACGCCCAGGTGTAGTACCAGGTGGCGCCGACATCGCGCAGCGCGGCGGTGACCTCGGCGACGTTGGCCGCGCTGACGCCCTTCTTCGGACTGCTCGCGGCCGACTCGGCCGATGCGGGCGGCGCGGCGAGTCCCGCGACGGCCAGCACGGCCGCCGCGAACAAGCTCAGAAATCGGAATGACCGCAATGCGGCTCCTTCCGGAGAGTGGAACGGTGTTGCCACCGAAAGACTCGGTCCGGAAGGACCCCGACGTCTCTACGGGCCGACCGCATGATTCGGCCGTGACGCGCGGCCGCCGATCACACCCGGTGTGGTCGAATTCGGGTGCGCCGGTCCGTTCCACGACGGCGGCCGGCCGGCGTTCTCCCTGCCGGCGGGAGAACGGCGGTGAGAGCGGCGCGACCTTACGGCGCTCGGTGGACGCTCCCGGGTCACCGCTGAGGGGCCATCATTCCTTCCAGCATCAGATGGAGATGGGTGCGGAAATCCTCGAGCACCTTCGGATCGTCCGCCCGATACATTCCATGGCGCTGGGCGAGAACCCCGGAGCCGAGGAAGCCGTGCACCGTCCACACCATCATGCCCAGCATGTAATAGACGTTGACACCCTCCGGGACCACATCCCTGATCTTGCGCGCGACCAAGCGGAACAACGGGCGGGGATAGCGGTCCTCCAGGTCGAGGATGTCGGCGGCGTCGGACATCCAGCGGTGCGCCCAGAGCGCCCTGATGTAGGGATGCGCGGCATGGAAGTCGAGGTAGGCGTCGGCGATGTGGTGCACGCACGCGCGGCCTTGCGGACAGCTGTCCACGGCGCTCTGCAAGGCGGCCCGCTCGGCCTCGAAAGCGCGCTGCATCACCGTCAGGTACAGCCGCCGTTTGTCGCCGACCGCGTCGGCAATGGCCGAATGAGGGAGACCGAGCGCATCGGCGACCATGCCGAGAGACGTGCCGTCGAAACCGAGTTCCGCGAACAGCCTGGTCGCGGTATCGACGATCCGCTCCATTTCGACGCCGTCTGCCATCCCTTCATGCTAGGCAGCACCGGGCGCGGCGGAAATCTAGCCTTGACAAGAAAATCCATATATTCGATCTACCGCCCGCCGACCTGCGCACGGCAATCGACCGCCGCGCCGCCGACCCCGAAGCGGAGGCGCCGACGCGCCGTCTCTCCCAGTGCCGGCGAATCGGGGCGGAGACCCGGTGCACCCCGGCTGCTCCCGGACACCGGACCGCGCCGACAACCCGACGCGCTGTCTCGGCCCTTCCCAGCGTCGGCGAGCCGGATGGAGATTCCGGTGCGACCCGGATGGTCCCAGACACCGTAACCGCCGACGCGCCCGTCCCAGCCATCGCCCCCTGCAAGCGTCAGCAAGTCGGAACGGGGAGTCCCCAGTGCCGCCCGGATGGCCCTGGACGCGCTCCCACACATCGGGGGCGGAGACACCGCTCACGTCCTGTCGGCGCAGGCACGCGGTCCGGCACCGCCCTCGCAATCATTCGTCCAAAAGTCCCAATATCACGTAATCCACATCTACGTCGGGGAATGTCGTGACGAGTACGCCCAGCAGCGGAGGTGCCATGGCGACCTACGAGTACGCGTGTCCCGGCTGCGGCGCCTTCGAGGTGCGCCTGGCGCTCGGCACCGCCCCGGCGACCCGCGCCTGCCCCCTGTGCGGACGCGAAGGCCGGCGCTTGTTCTCCCCGCCGGCGTTGGCGCGCACGCCGAAGGCCGTGCGGCAGAGCCGCGAACGCGAGGAGCGCAGCAGGGAGGCGCCGGAGGTGGTGTCCGAGGTGCCGCCCCGCCGGCGGACCGGCGCACGGCCGCACCCGGCGCCGGCACGCCTGCCGCGACCGTGAGAACGGGCGTCGTCGTCCGGCACCTGCGCACACCCGACCGGCGAGGAGAAAGACGATGCCCGACGTCGTGTTCCAGGTCGACCAGTCGAAGTCGATGCGCGATCAGGAGATCCCCGGGCACAACAGGTGGCACCCCGACATCCCGCCCGCCGCCTCCGTGCGTCCGGACGACGAGTTCAGGGTCGAGTGCCGCGACTGGACCGACTGCCAGATCGGCGACAACGACTCCGCCGACGACGTGCGCGACGCGGACCTGAGCGTGTGCCACATGCTGAGCGGCCCGATCCGCATCGAGGGCGCCGAGCCCGGCGACCTGCTCATCGTGGACGTCCTCGACCTCGGACCGCTCCCGGGACACGGGGAGGCCGCGGGCGAAGGGTGGGGCTACACCGGCGTGTTCGCCAAGTCGAACGGCGGGTCGTTCCTGACCGACTACTACCCCGACGCACTCAAGGCGGTCTGGGACTTCCACGGGCAGCAGGCCACCTCGCGGCACCTGCCCGGCGTCCGGTACACCGGCGTCGCGCACCCGGGGCTGTTCGGCACCGCCCCGTCGGCGGAGCTGCTGGAGCGGTGGAACCGCCGGGAACGGGCCCTGATCGCCACCGATCCCGACCGGGTGCCGCCGCTGGCGCTGCCTCCCGACCCGCACGGCGCTCTGACGGGCCTCGCCCCCGCCGGCGACGCCGAGCGCATCGCCCGGGAGGGCGCGCGCACCGTGCCGCCCCGCGAGCACGGCGGCAACCAGGACATCAAGAACTTCAGCCGCGGATCGCGCGTCTTCGTGCCGGTCTTCGTGGACGGCGCCAACCTCTCCGTGGGCGACCTGCACTTCAGCCAGGGCGACGGGGAGATCACCTTCTGCGGCGCGATCGAGATGGGCGGTTTCATCGACTTCCACGTCGACCTCATCAAGGGCGGCATGGAGAAGTACGGCGTCACGACCAATCCGGTGTTCATGCCGGGCAACGTCGAACCGAGGTACTCGGAGTTCATCAGCTTCGTCGGCATCTCCGTGGACCCCGACGACGACACCAACCTGTACTTGGACGCGACGACGGCCTACAAGCGGGCCTGTCTCAACGGCATCGAGTACCTGAAGAAGTTCGGATACACCGGCGAGCAGGCGTACCTCCTGCTCGGCTCGGCGCCCATCGAGGGCAGGATCAGCGGCATCGTCGACATCCCGAACGCCTGCTGCACGCTGTACCTGCCCACGGCGATCTTCGACTTCGACGTGCGTCCCACCGCCGACGGGCCGCGGACCGCCGACCGCCGCCAGTGCGCCGTCACCTCCTGACCGCCCCGCGTCCGCGCCGCCGCCTCGCCGACACCAACGCGGCGGGCGGGCGCATCGGCGCTCGAGTGCGTGTTCAGCACGATCTGCGGCCCGCTCCACCCGGCGGAAGGGCCGCGCGCCGGCGCCGTGACGAGCGGCTCAGGTACGAGTGCGACGCATCAGCAGCACGGCGACATCGTCCTCGGCGACGTGCCGTCCGATGAGCGACGCCATCACCGCCGCACTGACCGCCTCCGGCGGACCGGCGTACAGCGCGTCGCACAGCTGAGCGATGCCGTCGTCGATGGATCTGTTCCGCCGCTCCACCAGACCGTCGGTGTACAAGCACATCACGGTGCCCGGGGGCAGCCCGACCGTCGTGGTATGGCGGGGTCCGCCGTCGGACAGGCCGATCAAGATGTCGGGCTTGACGTCCACGAAGTGCGCTGGAGATCCCGGCACGGCGAGGACAGGCGGACAGTGACCGGCCGAGGACATCTGCACCCAGTCCAGGGACGCATCGCACACCGCATACAGCACGGTGGCCATCGCCTCAGGTTCGAAGTGCTGCATCTTCCGATTGACCTTTTCCAGCACCTCGGCAGGGTCGCTGGATTCCAGCGCGTAGGCGCGCAGGGCGCTGCGCATCCGCCCCATGACGACGGCGGCCGCGAGTCCGTGTCCGGCCACGTCCCCCATGACGATGCCGATCTGGCCCGAGGGAAGGCGGAACACGTCGTACCAGTCGCCGCCGACATTGGCCCGACCGGGGCGATAGCGAGCGGCCCATTCGACGCCCGGGATGGGGGGAAGCGCGGACGGCACCAGGCTGCGCTGCAGTTCCAGGGCCCCCGCGCGCTCCGACTGGCTGTGCAAGGCCTGCACGGCCATCGCCGCACGCGAGGCCGCGATCTGCACCAGCTCGATCTCGTGCGGTCCGAAGCGGCGGGGGGTGAGCGTCCCGACGTGCAGGACTCCCAGCAGCGTCCCTCCCGCGATGAGCGGGACGCCGAGGAGGGAGCGCAGCCCCCGCTGGACCAGCAACGGGTTGAACACCTGCGCCTTCGGGACGTCTTCGATGTAGATGGGCCGCCGCTCGACGGCGACGCGTCCGGCGAAGCCGTCGCCCAGCGGGACGCGGACGGCCTGGGAGTCCTCCTCTTCGAAGCCGCGGGCAGCGGTCGCCACGAGCAGTCGCGCCTGCCGGTCGAGCAGCAGCACGACGGCCGTGTCGACGTTCAGGACCTCATGGAGCCGTTCGAGCAGAGTGTCCAGGAACTCCTCGACGTCCATGTGGGAGAACGCCTCGTCGGTGAGCGCCTGGATGTTCTCCAGCTTCCGAGCGACGTCCGTTAAGGCTCCTACCGGGTCCTCCACGAACCCCACTGTACGTGGCACTATTGGGCCCATATCACCATCTCCGCAGGTGAGAAGCATGATCTTTATGTGACACACATCACATTGATCTTGCTTCGGAGATCTGGTAATCGCTTTCCGGGCGCTCGTACCGTCACGTGCTCCCCGGACGGCTCCGTCGAGCGGCCGACACGGCACGGCACAGACGCTCCCGCCCGACCGAGGGGCGAGGTCGGCGCGGTTCGGCCGAACGGGACGGTTCCAGAGATCAGTCTGGTCCGTGCCGACGGCAGGACGACCCGCGACCGGTCGACCGGACGCGTGGGCGGTCGTCCCCTCTGACGCGGATCGTCGCCCCGGCGGCGGTCCGGCGACCGCGCTGAAGACCGACAGCGAATCGCGCCGGGCGGCCCGGCCGCCGGGCGTTGATTCGATCGCCCGGTCGCGCATTTCGGCGCCGTATGAGGAAGCCGACGGAAGAATCGGCCTCTTTTCTACACGGCCAGGCTCGCTCGGTCAGCGGAATGTTTCTCCCCGCCCCTGCGAATCGTTTGGACGGCCGCCGTTCGACGGGTCGAAGAATGGTCCACTAAAGATTAAGATTGTCTGCGAGCCCCCTTAGCCCAACTGGAAGAGGCAGTCCCCTTAAAAGGGACGTGTTGTCGGTTCGAATCCGACCGGGGGTACGGACCGCCACCCGCCGGCGGAAGGCGGGGCCCGGCCTCCGCGGAGGCGGCATCCCGCCTCCGGACGCGGCCACCGTGCGCCCTGCGGCGGGTCGCGAGCACGGCCCTCGCTCCGCGCACGCACCCGCGTCCGGATGGCGGGACGGGAAGTCGGCCGGACGCCGCAAAGGCGCTGCTCTATGGATGAGCCGCGATGCTCATGGGCCCGCTTCTTCGACTGGACGCGTGGAGGCGGGCCTGGACAGCGGCTGAGATGTCCGGTCGGCGAGGTCGATGACCTCGGTCATGGTGGGCAGTGCGGTTTCAGCCGTCGCCTTTAGGGCATCCGCGCTTCGACCAGGTGTCAGCGCCGCCGTGCCGCGAGGCGCTCTCATATCTCGCGGCTCGACGGCGGCTCGGTCTCACGTCCTCGGGACGCAGCCGGTCAGCCCGAGGGGACGGTCCATTTCCGGTTGGCGGTTCCGGCGCATGTCCAGATCTGCAGGCGGGTGCCGTTGGCGCTGGAGTTGTCCGTGGCGTCGAGGCACTTGCCCGATTGGGGGTTGACGAGATCCCTGCCGGACGTCGCTCTCCATTGCTGGGCCCCATGCCGTTCATTCGTACAGCTGGACCTTCGCGCCGTTCGCGGTCGACCCGCCCGCCACGTCCAGGCACTTGCCGAGGGCCGTCACGGTGCCGTCCGTCCCGAGGGTCCACCGCTGCGCCGTGGTGCCGTTGCAGTCGTAGAGCTGGACGGCCGTGCCGTCGATCATGGCGCCGCCCGCGACGTCGACGCACGCCAGCCGAAGGCGGTCGGTAGAGCAACGGGGACGCACCCGCACGACACCGCCGGGCAGCATCCACGCCACGCCGTGGAAACCGCCCACGCGACGGGCGCGAGCACTGGCGAGGACCTGCACGCGAACAGCTCCGGCTGCCGCGTTCGACGTCCCGAACGTGATCGTCCAGGTCGAAGACGGTCAGCATGCTCTTCGCACGACGCCGCCAATGAGCGTCCGCGACCGTCAAGCACTGAGGCGCGGGCTCGCGGCGGGCGTGGGCGGCAGCGAGGAAACGCGCGGCCTGCGCCCTGTGGCGGCGAGCGCCCGCCGCCGCGTGAGTGGCGTGGACGTCCAGGTCGAAAGCGGTGGCGCGCGGGCGTTCCCGCTGGCCTCGTTCGCCTGGGGCGCTAGTGCGACTGTGTCCGGTCGTGCTCTGGGGCCTGTCCTCGACGTGGGGGCCGGCTCCGGCGGCCCGGTGATCCGAAGGCGCGGCCTGCGGTCCGCGCCTGGGCCGCGCCTCCGGCCAGGAGGGCGAGGGCCACAAGGAACGCGCTGATCCACAGCGGTGAGCGGTGACCGAGCCCGCCGTCGAGCGCCAGTGCGCCGAGCGAGGGGCCGGCCATGGCACCCACGTTGAACGCGGCCGTGGAGAACGCGCCGGCCAGTGTGGGGGCCTCGGTCCCCGCGTACAGCGCCTGGGAGATGAGCGTGGAGCCCACCGCGAACGAGAGGGTGCCCTGGACGAAGACCAGCAGGAGCGTCGCCACGGGGCTGCCCGCCGTCAGCGCGAAGACGACCCAGCCGGCGAGCAGCGCGACACCGCCGTACACCAGCAGCCGCAGCGGGCGTGTGTCGGCCAGCCTGCCGCCGACGGTGACACCGGCGAACGAGCCCAGGCCGAACAGCGCCAGCGTGAGAGGGACCCATGTCTCCGCGAACCCGGTGACGCCGGTGACCAGCGGCGCCAGGTAGGTGAAGCTGCAGAACGTCGCGCCGTTCACTAGAGCGCCCAGGAGCAGCGTCATCAGGAATCGCGGGTTCCGCAGGGCGCGCAGTTCCCCGCGTACACCGCGAGCGGTCGCGCCGGGGGCGTCGGCGGGAACCGAGCGGAGGATGGCGAACACCGCCGGGACGGACAGGACGACCACGGCCCAGAACGCGGCACGCCAGCCCCACAGGCGCCCGAGCACCGCGCCGCCGGGCACGCCCGCGACGCAGGCGAGGGTGACGCCCGCGAGCAGGGCGGAGGTGGCGCGCCCCTTGGCGTTCGGCCCGGCCATGCCCGCCGCGGCCGCCACGGCGACCGCCAGGAAGCCGGCGTTGGCCAGCGCCCCGACGACGCGCGTGCCCATCAGGACGGGGAAGCTGGTGGTGACCGCGCCGAGGACGTGCACGGCCAGGAACAGCACGAGGAAGACCAGCAGCGCGCGGCGTCGGGGCCACCGCATGCTCACGGTGGCCGCCGCCGGCGCCCCGACGATCATCCCCAGGGCGAACGCCGAGGTCAGCATGCCGGCCGTCCCGATCGAGACGTCCAGGTCGCGGGCGATGTCCGCCACCAGGCCGGACAGCATGAATTCGGACGTGGCCTGGGCGAACACCGCCAGCCCCAGGACATGAATCGCGAATGGCACGACGAGACTCCGTCATCACGTCACGGATAAGGGGACGCGGCCGGCCGCGATGACATCCAGGGGCATCCGGCAGGGATGTCCGGTCCGGGAACGCACGGCCGACGCGCGGCGGAACCCGCCGACATCGCCGAACGGCGGGTGCGGAACGCAGTCCTTACGACGGTGATCCGATGGCGGAGACGCACACCGCGGCGTCATCGGCCGCGCGCTTGCGCGCGGCGCCGTGTCGATCGGCCACCGGACGACCGGTGGCTAAAGTCTTGACGCCTCCGGACTGGACATGGCGTCACAGTAACAGCGCCCGCTCCGCCGCGTCCAACCTCGGACGCGGGGAGGCACCGGGGGACGGGCTCAGGTCTCCACCCAGCCGTGCTTGACCGCCAGCTCGGTGACGGTCCGGCGCACCTGCAGGATCTGCTGGCCGGTCAGGGTGGACGCCCCCGCCAGCAGGGCCTCGGTGATCTCCTGGGAGAACTCGGCGACGGACAGGACGTCGCACACGTCGTCGTCCGCGTCGTGACCGCGGGTCGAGGACGTCGCGGGCCCGGTCGCCGGGAAGGGGCGCGCGACGGTCTGCACGGCGAACGCCTTCAGGCCCCGCTCCCCCTCGGTCACCTCGAACGTCACATGGGTGCCCGGGGTGAACAGAGACTTGTCCTCCAGCAGGTCGTTCGCGTGCACGAAGACGTCCTCGCCGCCGCCGTCCGGAGCGATGAACCCGTATCCGCGGACGTCATCGAACCTGAGGATCCTCCCCGACCTCGCCACTGCAACCTCCCACCACCGACACCTGAACTCTACGGCGCGTTCGCGCGGGGCCGCCCTCTCAACGACCGCACGTCACCGCCGCGGCACAGCTCGACACCTCGTCCCATCGGATACCCGTCCGCAGCAGCCCAGTCCTCCGGAGAGGGCGCGTTCCAGCGGCGGCCGTGGAGAGGCCGAGGGCGCGGAAGAGCTTAGCGGCCCGGGGTCCGAAGCGCCTCCGGCCCGCGCGAGGTGTCTGGGTTCCCGGGGCGGCGAGCGCCCACGGGGATGCCCGGTGAGCTCAGTGCGCCAGGACGGCGAGCAGGATGCCGCCGATCACGTGGGCGGCGACCGTCACGGCCGCCGCCAGGATCAGCAGGTACTTGGCGGCGGGCTGGTCGAACTGGCTGCGCCCGCCCGTGCGCGGCGGGAGCTCCGCCTGACGTCGCGCGATGCGCTCCTCCAGCGGTGGCCTGCGGAACACCGATCCTCCATCACCGCCCCAGGAGTCGGGGCGCGTCATTGCGTATCGCCCTTATAGCCCGGTGCCGATGACCATGCGCTTCGGGCGGTGCACCGCCTGACTCTTCGCCGCGATGGCGTGGCGCATGCGGGCACACCGCGCGCATCCCGCACCGAGGGCGGTGTGCCGTCCTCCCCAGTGACTGGCATCATCACCGCATGGCCGAGCTGCCCCCAGACCTGAGCACCGCACTCGACGAGGCTCTCCGCGGAGCCGACTCGGGCGGTTTGACGAGGGCGGCGCAGAAGCTCATACGGCAGTACCGGGACGGTTTCGACCCCGCCGAGCGGATGCCGCTCGGCTCCGCGGCCGACGTGGCGGCGTACGCCGCGTACCGGATGCCCGCCACGTACGCGGCGGTGGCGGCCGCGCTGCGGCACAGCGCGGCGCTGCTGCCCGGTTTCGCTCCGCGGACGCACGTGGACGTCGGCGGAGGCACCGGGGCGGCGATCTGGGCCGCCGCCGAGGTGTGGCCGTCGATCGAGGAGACCACCGTCCTGGAGCAGGCCCCCGAGGCGATCGCGTTCGGGCGGCGGCTGGCCGGGCGGTCGGACTCCCCGGCGGTGCGGGAGGCGCGCTGGCTGCGGACGGTGATCGACGGGCCGGTCCGCACACCGGCGTCCGACCTGGTCACCATGAGCTACGTGCTGGGGGAGCTGCCGCCCGGTGCGCGCACGGACGCGGTCCGCTCGCTGGCGGCCGAGGCCGCCGTGGTCGTCCTGGTGGAGCCCGGCACGCCCGCCGGATACGAGCGCATCGTCGAAACGCGTGACCTGCTCATCGAGCTGGGCCTGTCGGTGGTGGCGCCCTGCCCGCACGACGGGCCGTGCCCCATCCCCCGGGGCGAGGACTGGTGCCATTTCGCCGAGCGTCTGAACCGGACGGCCCTGCATCGAAGGATCAAGGTGGCGTCGCTCGGGTTCGAGGACGAGAAGTTCTGCTACGTCGCGGCGGCGCGGAACGACCGCCCGCGGGCCTCCGGCCGGGTCGTGCGCCGTCCGCTCAAGCGCAAGGGCATGGTGGCCCTGCGCCTGTGCACGGAGACGAGCGGAGTGACGGACGTCACAGTCTCCAAACGTCAGGGGGACCTCTACCGGGCGGCCCGCAAGATCGACTGGGGCGACGCCTGGCCGCCGTGAGCGGCGGGCGGGCGGACGGTCAGGGCAGGCAGTGCTCGGCCCGCACATGCTTGATCAGCGTGGTCATCTTCAGCACGGGCATCTCGCAGAACTCGCAGACCCACACCCCGGTCGGGGCGGACACGCCGCGCGCCGCGGCGTCGTCGCGGGCGCAGGCGAGATGGTAGGCGCGGACCACCCGCCGCCAGAACCGTGCCGCGATTGACATCGCTCCTCCATCGGTGCCGTGCTGGGACGAAACCCAAGGTTAGGACACCGATGGAGGAGCATGGGCAGGCGGGTTCCGGGGTCGGCGCCCGCCGTGCCGCGGCGCCGACCCCTGGAGATGAGGGCCCGCCGACGGTCGGCGGGATCCTCGCCCTAGGGCCGGTCCGCGTCCGCCGTCGGGCGACGCGCGCCCCGGCGGCCGGGCCGGCGGCGAGGCCCCGCCGTGTCCGGCGGTCGGCTATTGGCCGCTTCTGACGCCCGGCTGGCCGTACCGGTACTCCAGCGGCCGGGTGGCCCGGCGGCCGGGGATGTTGGCCTCGGCGCGGTACTTGCCCAGCGGGAGAATGGTCCGGCCGAAGGTGTCCTCCATCATCATCGCCGCGGCGATGTAGAGGGCGATCGCGCTGGAGATCACCAGCAGCCAGCCGCTGATGCGCACCGGCCATGTGGCGCCGGACCAGAAGCCGGCCGCGGCGAACGCCGACCCCACCGACAGCACGAGCAGCAGCGCCGACATCCCCATGCTCCGGCCGACCGCGGCCAGGGCGGTCAGCCCGGTGATCACGCACAGGGCGACCCACCAGAACGCGAAGCCGGGGCGGGACGTGCCGATCACCGGCGTCAGCTCGGCCGGGAACGCGCCCGCGGCGACCAGCATGAACAGCAGGCCGAACGCCAGCCAGAACGCCCCCCACATGCCGTGCACGGCGGTGGCGAGGCCGTCCCGCGCGCGGTAGGACCACATGCCGGCGAGGAACTGCGCGAGCCCGCCGAAGAAGAGCACGAACGGGAACAGGGCCAGCGGCGTGGCCAGGGTGCCGTACCAGCCCGCCATCCAGGCGCCCACCATCATGGTGGCGGCGGCGAGGCCGAACAGCCCCAGGATGGAGGGTGCGGCCACCGGCTGGAGGAAGACGCGGGTGCGGTCCTCCCACAGGGAGTGTTCTTCGGGGAACTCCTCCGGCCCGTGGCGTTGGCCGACCGGGACGCCTCGCCCCACGGGCCCTCTCTCCTGTGCCATAGCCTCTCCTCGACTCGGAGATACAGGACGATTGTGGCTTATCCGGAGAGCGTGCCGATAAACCCGCTTCCGAAACTCCGAGCCCCGCTTCCTCGGCCCCGCCGCGGGACACCGCTCCCCGAAGCAGGACGCCCGCACCACGCCTGAAAAACGGCTTCCTTTGACCATCCACCGCCCTCTGACCTGCACAGATAGCGATCAACCCGGCCCGAGGGATGACCATGATAAACGCAAGGAAAGGCAAAGGATTCGCAAAGCGATCCCGATTGACACACTCATTGAGATCTGTCACTGCGGAGGGGGGCGACCACGAATACCAACGGGCCATAAGGCGGCTCGCCCAGCCGGGTTTTGCCGGCTGCGAGCGGCCGTCGCCACCGGGTCGCGCCCCCTGCCCGTGCATGTCCTGGCGATCCCCGCTGTCACCGCCACGGGCAGAGGGGCATCCCCTGGAGAGGAGTCACCGGTCGCGCTCGGCACCGCCGGGTGCGACGCGAGACCGCTTCTGGTCGAGGTGGGGGTGGTGCAGGTCGAAGGCGGGGCGTTCGGACCGGATGGCGGGGATGGCGGTGAAGTTGTGCCGCGGGACGGGGCAGGGAGTCGCCCATTCCAGGGAGTTGCCCCACCCCCAGGGGTCGTCGGTGTCGACGCGGCGTCCTTTGCGGGCGGTGTACCAGACGTTGTAGAGGAACGGCAGGGTGGACAGCCCCAGCAGCGCCGCCCCGGCCGAGGAGACCAGGTTCAGCGTCGTGAACTCGTCGGGATAGTCGGCGTACCTGCGCGGCATGCCCTGGACGCCGAGCAGGTGCTGGACGAGGAAGGTGGTGTGGAAGCCGACGAACAGCATCCAGAACTGGATCTTGGACAGCCGTTCGTCGAGCATCCGGCCGGTCATCTTGGGCCACCAGAAGAAGAACCCGGCGAACATGGCGAACACCACGGTGCCGAACAGCACGTAGTGGAAGTGCGCCACCACGAAGTAGGAGTCGTTGAGCTGGAAGTCCAGCGGCGGCGATCCGAGGATGACCCCGGTCAGGCCGCCGAACAGGAAGGTGACCAGGAACCCGATCGACCACAGCATCGGCGACTTCATGTCGATCTGGCCGCGCCACAGGGTGCCGGTCCAGTTGAAGAACTTGATCCCGGTGGGGACGGCGATGAGGAAGGTCAGGAAGGAGAAGAACGGCAGCAGCACCAGCCCGGTGACGAACATGTGGTGGGCCCACACCGTCATCGACAGGCCGGTGATGGCGATGCTGGCGAACACCATGCCGACGTAGCCGAACAGGGGCTTGCGGGCGAACACCGGGATGACCTCGGTGATGATGCCGAAGAACGGCAGCGCGACGATGTAGACCTCGGGATGCCCGAAGAACCAGAACAGGTGCTGCCACAGCAGGGCGCCCCCGGTGGCCGGGGCGTAGATGTGCGAGCCCATGTTGCGGTCGGCCCACAGCGCGGCCAGCGCCGCGGCCAGCACCGGGAACACCAGGATCACCAGGATCGAGGTGAACAGCACGTTCCAGGTGAAGATCGGCATGCGGAACATCGTCATCCCCGGCGCCCGCATCCCGACGATGGTGGTGATGAAGTTGACCGCGCCCAAGATCGTGCCGACGCCCGACATGATCAGCCCGACCGTCCACAGGTCGCCGCCGGTCTCCGGCGAGTAGGTCTTCAAGGTCAGCGGCGCGTAGGCGTACCAGCCGAAGGCGGCCGCGCCGAGGCTGGTCACGAACCCGCTCAGGGCGATCAGGGCGCCGCACAGGAACAGCCAGAAGCTCAGCGCGTTCAGCCGCGGGAACGCCACGTCCGGGGCGCCGATCTGCAGCGGCATGATCACGTTGGCGAACCCGGCGAACAGGGGCGTGGCGAAGAACAGCAGCATGGCCGTGCCGTGCATCGTGAACAGCTCGTTGTACCGCTGCGGCCCCATCAGCTGCAGCCCCGGCTGGGCCAGTTCGGCCCGCAGGAGCATCGCCATGAGCCCGCCCACGAGGAAGAAGACGAACGAGGCGGTGAGGTAGAGGTAGCCGACCTTCTTGTGGTCGGTGGTGGTCAGCCACTCCACCAGCCTGCTGCGCCGACGCCTCGGCTCGGCGGGCGGCGTCGTCGTTTCGGCGGAGGGCCGGACGTCGGTCACAGGGTGCCTCCCTCGTCCGATGGCTTGCTCCATGGGCGGCGGCGCGCCGGTCGCCGCGGCGGCGCCGGGGCGGCGCGGCGACCGGCG